>JAVHYH010000133.1 GCA_031119155.1 Brevundimonas sp. | reverse complement strand
GTCATGGAGTGGCTCCAAAAGAGGAAGGTTGAGGGTCAAACTCCCGGACCAGATAGGCGTTGCCGACGGTCCCGCCAACACCTGCGTCGTCCGGCGTCCTTGCGCCGGTCGCCCGCCGTACCGATGATAAGGCCATGGACGATTTCCAATCCCTCGTCGGACGGCTGCTGGTGGCCATGCCGGGCATCGACGACGAGCGTTTCGAGCATGCGGTGATCCTGGTCTGCGCCCACGGGCCGGACCATGCGATGGGCCTGCGGCTGGACCGCCCCGCGCCGGGGGTGGACCTGAAGGCGGTGCTGGACAAGCTGGACACCCGGGCGCCGGACTCGGCCTCGAGCCGCAAGGTGCTGGTCGGCGGCCCGGTGGAGCGCGAGCGCGGCTTCGTGCTGCACACCGACGACTGGATGATCGAGGACGCCTCCATGCCCTTCGGCGAGGGTCTTGCCATGACCGGCACGCGCGAGGCGCTGGCGGCGATGGTCGATCCGTTCGCGGGTCCGCGAAACTCGGTGCTGATGCTGGGCTACGCCGGCTGGGGCGACGGCCAGCTGGAGGATGAGCTGGGCGACAATGTCTGGCTGACCGCCGAGGCGGACCCCGGCCTGATCTTCGACACCGACTATGAGAACAAGTGGAGCCGGGCGCTGGCGACGCTGGGCGTCGATCCGGCTTGGTTGTCGGGTCAGAGCGGACGGGCCTGAGAAGGTTTCAGGTTCTAGGTTCCAGGTTTCAGGGAGTACGTCCCTAGAACCTAGCCCCTCGCGCCTAGAACCTAAGCCGACCTTGCCTTGATCGGCGCCGTGCCGTCGGCGAGGGACTCGTTCAGATAAACCTCGGCCTCCTGCGCGGGCAGGGCCTGGGCGTAGCCGAAACCCTGGCCGTAGTGGCACTGGGCGTCGAGCAGGAGCTTGGCGAGGCCGGCGTTCTCGACGCCCTCGGCGACGACTTCCAGCGACAGGTCGCGGCCCAGATTGACGACCGACTTGACGATCTTCGCCGAGCCTTCGTCCTTGTCCATGGTCAGAACGAAATAGCGGTCGATCTTCAGCGTATCGAACGGCAGCTTGGCCAGATAGCTGAGTGACGAGAAGCCGGTGCCGAAATCGTCCAGCGCCAGCGAGGCGCCGACGTCGCGCAGCCTCTTCAGGGTCTCGGCGGCGCGCGTGGTGTCGCGCATGATGTCGCCTTCGGTGACTTCCAGCTTCAGCGCGCCGCGCGGCAGGCCGGCCTCGCTGATGATGCGGGACACGTCCTCGACCAGATTGGCCCGCTCGATCTCGCCGACCGACAGGTTGACGCTGCAGAACAGCTTGCCCGCCGACGGGTGCCGCGCCAGCCATTCGGCCAGCTGGCGAGCCGAGGCGCGCATCATCAGCAGGCCGAGATCGTTCATCAGGCCCATCTCGTCGGCCAGCCCCAGGAACTCGTCCGGCGGGACCATGCCGCGCTTGGGGTGACGCCAGCGGGCCAAGGCCTCGAAGCCCGCCACCGCGCCGGTGTTGAGGTTCACGATGGGCTGGTAGAAGGGCTCGATCTCGCCGCGCACGAAGGCGTTGCGCAGGTCGGCTTCCAGCGCGAGGCGGGACAGGCTGTCGCTCTCCAGCGCGCGGCCATAGGCGGCGATGCCGCCGCGCCCGGCCGTCTTGGCCTGTTCCACCGCCAGTTCGACCCGGCGCAGCAGTTCGGCGGGGTCGGCGGCGTCTGGTCCGCCCTCGACGGTCACGGCGCCGATGGAGACGGTCGGATAGATGTCGAAGCCGGCGACGCGCAGGGGCTGCTCCAGCGCCTCGCGCAGCCGCTCGGAGGCGGCGGAGGTTCCGCGCGGGACCAGAATGGCGAACTCGTCCTCGCCGATGCGGGCGGCGTTCGAGCCGTGCGGGAAGGCGGCGTTCAGGCGCGAGCCGAGGGCGGCCAGCACCAGATCGGCGCGCTCGTGGCCCAGGGCTTCGTTCAGGCGGCGCAGGCGGTCGACGTCGGCCACGACCAGTTCGAACTCACCCGACTGGGTCAGGGCCTCGCCGGCGCGGACCAGGAAGGTGCGACGGTCCAGCAGGCCGGTCAGGGTGTCGCGATGGGAGGCGGCGAACTTGGTCTCGAGCGCCACGACCCCGGCGGCGCGCAGGCCGTCCTCCAGCCAGACGCCGCGCCAGATGCAGGTCTCGGCGTCGCGCATGCGCAGACGGACGGCGACCTCGGTCCCCTCTTCCTGCGGCTTGAGAATACGTTCGGCCAGGGCCCGGTCCTGCGGGACGGCCACGGCGGTGAAGGCCGCGCCCGAGCATTCCGGGGCTAGCGGTCCGAGCCCGAGGGCGCGCGTCGCGCCGGTGAAACGCATCTGATCATCGGCGGGGGTCCAGATCCACAGCGCCGTGTCAGCGGCCGCCAGCGCCTCAATGGCGGTGGTCGCATCCCAGGCCAGACTTCTGGAGCGAGTGTTCACGCGCCGCGGTTCTCCGATGCTCGGCGTCAGCCGGCGCGCCCGGCTCCGTCATTCACGCAGCCGAACAGCAGATGATCTGCCCAAGCGCCGTTAATTTTGAGATAAGCCCGGGCCTTTCCCTCCAGCGCGAAGCCCGACTTTTCGAGCACCCGACGCGAGGCCGTGTTGTGGGGAACGCAGGACGCCTCCACCCGGTGCAGCTTCAGGTCGGTGAAGGCGAAGTCGCGCATCGCCGTGACCGAGGCCGTGGCCAGTCCCTGACCGGCGAACCGGCGACCGATCCAGTAGCCGATGGTGCCCGTCTCGGCGACGCCGCGACGGACGTTCGACAGGGTGATCGCGCCCGCCAGTGTCCGGCCATGATCGATGAAGACGAAGAAGGGCCAGGCGTTTCCGGCGTCCAGCTCGCGCTGATAGATCGACAGGCGACGGCGGAAGGCGGCGCGGGTCAGATCATCCTCGGGCCAGGTCGGCTCCCACGGCTGGAGATAGGCGTAGGAGTCCCGACGCAGCGCGGCCCAGGCCTCGTGATCGGACGCGCGCGGCGAGCGCAGGATGACCCCCCGCCCCTCCACAACAGGGCCGCCCGCGTCACTGATCCAGTCCAGAAGCGCCATGGGATCAGGATAGTCCTGCCAGCGTCAGCCGAACAGGGCCGAGCGGAACGCCGCCCCCGCCGGAGCGGCCGCCTTCGGTCCCAGGACTGCCGTGGCGGCGAGGCCGGGCGACAGGCAGGCCAGGGCCGCGGCGCGGACATCGGCGGCGGTCTGGGACAGGACGCGCTCGGCGGACACCTCGGACGCGACGGGCGCGCCATAGATCAGGGTCTGGGCCGCCGCGCGCGCCGCACGGGACGCCGGGCTTTCGTCCGACATCCACAGGCTGGCGTTCAGCACCGCCTTGGCGCGGGACAGTTCGGCGTCGGTCGGGCCGTGGTCGGCGAGGGCCTTCAGTTCGGCGGCGCAGACCTGGGCCAGTTCGACCGCCCGGTCCGCCGAGGCGCCGGAATAGATGCCGAGCACGCCCGCATCCTCATAGGGCTCGTGCCAGGCGTCGATGGCGTAGGCCAGTCCCCGCTCCTCGCGGGCGCTCTGGAACAGGCGCGAGGCCATGCCGCCGCCGAGGATCTCGGTCATCAGCCGTGTGGCCGGATAGCGCGGATCCAGCGCCGAGGGCGCGGGCAGTTCGAAGACGATATTGGCCTGTTCGATGCGCCGGGTCAGGGTCGCGTCGCCGCCGGTGAAGACGGGCACGGCGGGCGCTTCGGCCGGGGTCGCCTGCTGGTCGCCGAACCACAGCTCGGCCAGGGTCAGCAGTTCGGTCTCATCGACCGCGCCGGACGCCGCCACCACCATCCGGTCAGGCGAGTACAGGCGGGCGCGCCAGACGGCGATGGAGGCCTTGTCGATGGGCTTCAGGCTGGCGACCGAGCCGAGGATCGGGCGGCCCAGCGGCTGGCCGGCGAAGGCGCGTGTCTGGGCCATTTCGAAGACATGGTCGTCGGGGGTGTCGAAGGCCTCGGCGATCTCCTGCGCCACCACATCCTTCTCGCGGACGATCTCGGCGGGATCGAGGGTGGGTCGGAAGACGAGATCGGACAGGACCTGCAGGGCCAGCGGCAGGCCGCCCTTCAGCGCCCGCACCTCAAAGCTGGTGCGCTCATAGCCGGTGGCGGCGTTGATCGAACCGCCCTCGGCCTCGATCCGCTCGACGATCTCGCGTGCGCCCATGTCGCCGGCGCCCTTGAACACCAGATGCTCGAGACAGTGGGACCAGCCGGAGGTCGCCTCATCCTCCCATTTGGCGCCGCCGCGCACGGCGACGGTCAGGGCGAGGGTGCGCAGGCCCGGCATCGGATCACAGACGACGCGGACGCCGTTGGACAGGGTGTGGAGGGTGGTCAGGTCGAACTCTTTCCGGTGTCGCCCGCAGGCGTCGGGGCGCGCGGACGGCGCCGAAGCATGGCGATGTAGAAACCGACCAGCACAATCGCCAGTCCGAACCAGGTCATCGCATAGCCGAGGTGGTTGTTGGAGAAGGCCGCCGGCGGCGCCGAGGGCTGCAGGGCGGGCCAGTCGGGGTTGGAAGCGTTCAGGGCGTAGAAGGTCCACGGGGACACCGGCCCCTGAACCCCGAGAACACGCGCCATGGCGACGTTGTCCCGTGCGTAGAAATGCCGTCCTTCCGGCGGGGGAGCCATGGCGCCGGGCGGGGGCGTCAGGCGCACCTCGGCCACGATCTCGACCGGCGTGGCGTCGGCCTGTTCGGCGGGACGGGCCGAGAGGCTTCCCGATACGAAACCACGATCCACCAGCAGGGCCTGCTCATAGCCGGGGTGACGGCAGACCGAGATCAGGCGGACCCCGGGGTCTGCGTCGTGAATGGTCTGGAGCTCGATGAACGGCGCCCCGGCCAGTCCCGGACAGGTCAGGCTCACCTTCATGAACTCGGGGTTGGCGGAGCCGAGAACCGCCGCCGGCGCTCCGGCGGGGACGGTGGCCGCGCGCCGCGCCTCGGCGATCAGGCCTTCCTTCCAGTGCAGGCGCTGCACCTGCCAGGCGCCGAGCGACAGCAGCAGAACCAGCGCCGGAATAACCGCCAGCGTCAGGCCCCACGGAAAACGGGCGCGGGCTTCAGACATGGTTCTGCTGTCCGGACTTGTTGCGAACCTGCAGCGCGATCATCAGCCCCTTGCCGGGTCGCATCAGGCCGATGGACAGGCCGGCGACCAGCGGCAGGCTGATCAGCAGCAGAAGCCAGATCGGCGGGTTCCAGGCGATCATGGCGGCCAGGGCGCTGAACACCACCAACCCGCCGGAGATCTGCATGATGAAGATGGCGGCGCCGTCGCCGGTGTTCAGGCGGGTGTAGTCGAAGCCACAGGCCTCGCACCGGTCCACGACCTTGAGGAAGCCCGCATAGAGCGGTCCCTGCCCGCAGTTGGGACAGCGACAAAGCAGACCGGCGCGGATCGGGTCGATCCGCGCCGGTGCAAGAGATTGCCCTGTAGGGCCTTCGGTCACCCGAAGACGACGTAGACGAAGGCGAACAGGAACAGCCAGACCACGTCCACGAAATGCCAGTACCAGGCCGCGGCCTCGAAGCCGAAATGCTTCTGCGGGGTGAAGCCGCCGGCCAGCAGGCGCAGCATGCAGACGATCAGGAACAGGGTGCCGATCAGGACGTGGAAACCGTGGAAGCCGGTCGCCATGAAGAAGATCGAACCGTACAGGCCCGAGTTGATGGCCGCTTCGTTGAAGAAGAGGTTCTCGTGGATGATGTGGTGGTACTCGTAGGCCTGAACGCCGGTGAACAGGACGCCCAGGGCGATGGTGATGCCCAGCCCGATCTTGGTGGCGTTGCGGTCACCCTGAGCGATGGCGTGGTGAGCCCAGGTCACGGTCGTGCCCGACAGCAGCAGGATGACGGTGTTCAGCAGCGGCAGCTGCCAGGCGTCGAGCGTCTCGATGCCCTGCGGCGGCCAGCTGGACCAAGCCTTGGCGGTGTCCGCCCAGGCGCCGACTTCCGGAATATGGGTGCGGGCCTCGTTGAACAGGGTCATCTCGAAGAAGACCCAGAAGAAGGCCACGAAGAACATCACTTCCGAGGCGATGAACAGCAGCATGCCGTAGCGCAGGCCGATCGAGACGACCGGCGTGTGGTCGCCCGCATTGCCTTCCTTGACCACGTCGGCCCACCACAGGCCCGCCGACAGGAAGGTGCCGACCAGACCGGCGAAGAACAGGGCCTTGTCGCCCTTGGCCAGCAGGGCGCCGGCCACGACGCCGGCGTCAGCCGGAACCAGGCCCTTCATCCAGACCACGGCGCCGATCATCATGATCGTGACGGCGATGGAGGACAGCAGCGGCCAGGGGCTGGGGCTGACGAGGTGATAATCGTGGTGCGGTGTCGCGTGTGCGTCGGCCATTATTTGTTCTCTTAAACCGCTCGGAACGTCCCTATTTCAAATCAGGCTATAGCGTCCGCTATCCGGCCGCGCCAGAGGCATGCGCCACAGTTTGGGCGCCGTTTCCCGCCTGCTGGAAACGGTCCGTCGGATAGAAGGTGTAGCTGAGGGTGATTTCCCGCACGCCCTTGCTCTCCGCGTCCGTCGCCATCTCGGGCGCGACGAAATACTGGATCGGGAACTGGATGGTCGCGCCGGGCTGGATGATCTGCTCCTCGAAGCAGAAGCACTGCAGTTTCTGGAAGTAGGGACCGGCCCGGTCCGGCACGACATTGTAGGCGGCCTTGGCGCTGATCGGCTGGTCCGAGGTGTTGGTCACGTCGAAGAAGGCGATGCCGGTTTCACCGATTCGCACCCGCTGGCTGACCTGCTCGGCGCGAAACTGCATGGGCAGGCCGCGGACATTGGTGTCGAAGCGGATCAGGACGGTCTGGTCCAGTTGAATATCCGGCGCCTTCTCGGCGCGGCTGACGGTGCCGTTGAAGCCGGTGACCTGGCAGAACAGGCGATACAGCGGCACGGCGGCGAACGAGGCGCCGGTCATCCCCATCACGCCCAGCACGCAGGCGATGGCGATGGCGTTCCGCGACATCCTCACTTGGCGTACCCGACCGGTTCGCCGGCGGCGACCGCCTCGGCGCGCGCATCGATGTTGCGCTTCAGGTTCAGGATGGTGACGCCGAACACGATCACCATGAAGGCGACCAGCGCGCCGGCGATGGCCAGGTTGCGCTTCTTGCGGGCGGCGAGTTCTTCGGGGGTCAGCTGGCGCATGGGTCTTACAATCCCGGGGTGAAGCTCTCGACCAGAAGGGCCGCGAACAGGGCCATCAGGTACAGGATCGAGAAGGCGAACAGGTTGCGGGCCGGTTTGGCCTCGGCCCGGACATCGTACAATGCGGCCTCTCGCCCCACGGCCTCGGCCTTGTCCGGCTGGTCCCCGGCGCGCGAGCGCCACAGGCGGACCGCGAGAAACAGGAAGGCGAGGCCACCCGCGATGGACACGACCAGATAGATGATCCCGCCCATGCCGGTCAGGCCCGGGGCCACGGCGGCGGCCAGGAAGACGAAGGTGTAGAGCAGGATCTGCAGCCGGGTGCTCTTCGCGCCGCGCGCCACCGGCATCATCGGGATGCCCGCCTTGGCGTAGTCGCCGGCGGAATACAGGGCCAGCGCCCAGCTGTGCGGCGGGGTCCACAGGAAGATGATCAGGAACAGCAGCCAGGCCTCCCAGGAGGTCTGGCCCGTCGCGGCGGCCCAGCCGATCACCGGCGGGAAGGCGCCCGCGGCGCCGCCGATGACGATGTTCTGGGGCGTCCGGCGCTTCAGCAGCAGGGTGTAGAAGACGGCGTAGTAGAGGATGGTCAGCAGCAGCAGGCCGCCCGCCACCCAGTTGGTCGTCATGCCCAGCAGCATGACCGAGAAGACCGACAGGATGACCCCGAAGGCCATGGCGTCATTCTTCTTCACCCGACCGGCGGCGACGGGCCGACCGCGCGTGCGCCGCATCAGGGCGTCGGTCTCGCCTTCCAGCGCCATGTTCAGCGCCCCCGCCGCGCCCGCGCCGACGGCGATGCACAGCACGGCGATGGCCGAGGAGATCCAGTCCAGATCGCCGTTGGCGACCACCAGCCCGACCACGGCGGTGAAGATCACGACCGACATCACGCGCGGCTTGAGCAGCTGGAAGAAGTCTTCCGGCTGGGCCGTGGAGATCGCGGGCTGGGCGGCGGGTTCGGTCATCGGGCTTCTTAACGGTTGAGGGCCGCCCCTGTGAAGGAGCGGCCCCCGGCTACTGTCCGGCCGGGCCGGTCTTAATGGTCGTCGCTCTTGACCACCGGCAGTTCGTTGAACTGGTGCGCCGGCGGGGGCGAGGACAGGGTCCACTCCAGCGTCGTGGCGCCTTCGCCCCACGGGTTGGCGACGCCCGGACGACGACGGATGGCGGCCTCCAGCAGCATCACCAGGAAGACGGCGACGCCGACGATGGTGATGACATAGCCGACCGACGAGATGTGGTTCCAGAACTCATAGGCGTTCGGATAGTCCACATAGCGGCGCGGCATGCCCTGCAGGCCCAGGAAGTGCTGCGGGAAGAAGACCAGGTTCACGCCGACGAACATGATCCAGAAGTGCAGGCAGCCGAGGAACTCGTTGTACTTCACCCCGAACATCTTCTCGAACCAGTAGTAGAAGCCCGCGAAGATGGCGAAGACGGCGCCCAGCGACAGCACATAGTGGAAGTGCGCCACGACGTAGTAGGTGTCGTGCAGGCTGTAATCGATGGCCGCGTTCGACAGGACCACGCCGGTCACGCCGCCGACGGTGAACAGGAAGATGAAGCCGATGGCCCACAGCATGGGGGTCTTGAAGCTGATCGACCCGCCCCACATCGTCGCGATCCACGAGAAGATCTTAACGCCCGTGGGCACCGCGATGATCATGGTCGCGGCCACGAAATAGGCGCGCAGGTTCACGCTCATGCCGACCGTGTACATGTGGTGCGCCCACACGATGAAGCCGATGAAGCCGATGGCGACCATGGCGTAGGCCATGGCGAGGTAGCCGAAGACGGGCTTCTTCGAGAAGGTCGAGACGATGTGCGAGATGATGCCGAAGCCCGGCAGGATCAGGATGTACACCTCGGGGTGGCCGAAGAACCAGAACAGGTGCTGGAACATGACGGGGTCGCCGCCGCCGGCCGGGT
>JAVHYH010000132.1 GCA_031119155.1 Brevundimonas sp. | reverse complement strand
CTGACCGCCGAGGCCCTGATCCGGTCGGCGCCAGACGGCATGGAAGGGGTGATCGTCGAGATCGGCGACCTGCCGCTGTACAATCCCGATCTGGAAGAAGCCCCGCCCGCCGCCTGGACGCGGTTCCGTGACGAGATGCGTGGCGTGGACGGGGTGGTCTTCGTCACGCCCGAGTACAATCGCTCGGTTCCCGGCCCGCTGAAGAACGCCATCGACGTGGGCTCGCGCCCCTATGGCCACAGCGTCTGGTCCGGCAAACCCGCCGCCGTGGTCTCGGTGTCGCCGGGCGCCATCGGGGGCTTCGGCGCCAATCACCACCTGCGCCAGTCGCTGGTCTTCCTCGACATGCCGACCCTGCAGCAGCCCGAGGCCTATATCGGCAATGCGGGTGAACTGTTCGATGCGCAGGGCGAGGTGAAGGTGGAGGAGACGAAGGCGTTCCTTGCGAAGATCATGGCGGCGTTCGGGAAGCTGGTGGGCAACGGCTGAGTCCAGCTCACCTCCCCATCGCCCCTTCAAGGCGATGGGGAGGACAGATCGCGCCAGCGATCAGGAGGGGGCGGCGCAGGGGGTGGGTGATCAGCCGCCGACACCGGTGTTCGAGGCGTCTCCGGCCCTGACGGAGCCGCCCTCACCTGATCGACGCTGACTCGTCGATCTGTCCTCTCCATTCGCTTGAAGAGGCGAATGGAGAGGTGAGCGATCAGTGCTGCTTATGTCACGCGAGGCTGAACCCGGTTGACCCGCCGTCCGGCCCGTGGCCTGTGCCGCGTCCCATGATCGCCCTGAACGACAAGACCCGCGCCACCCTGAAGGAGTTGCTGAATCTCGCCTGGCCGGTGGTGCTGGCGCGGATCGGCATCATGACCATGGGCCTGACCGACGCGATCGTGGTCGGTCACTATGCGTCGCGTGAGCTGGCCTATCACTCGCTGGCCTGGGCCCCGTCGTCGGTGGTGCTGACGACCGCCGTGGGCCTGATGATGGGGGTGCAGATCGTCACCGCCCGCCTGCGCGGCGAGGGGCGGCACGGCGAGATCGGCGCGGTGCTGCGCCGGGGCATGGTCTATGCGCTGCAGATCGGCATCGCCTCGATGCTGGCGCTGGCCGTGTTCGGGCCGTGGGTGATGAACAACGTCAGCTTCGAGGAAGGTCTCGGCGCCGGGGCGTCAGGCCCGCTGGTGGTCTTCGCCCTGTCGATGCCCTTCTATCTGATCTCGGTGGCGGCCCAGTTCTTCCTCGAAGGCCTGTCCAAGCCCAAGCCCGGCATGTGGGCCATGTGGGTGGCGAACGGGGTCAATATCGGCCTGAACCTGCTGCTGGTGCCCGATATTCTGGGGCTGGGCGTGGATGGCGCCATCGCCTCGGCCTGGGCGACCTTTGGCGCGCGTCTGGCGCTGGCGGTCTTCCTGGTGACCTACATCCTGCGCCTGCCCGAGGCGAAGGGCTGGAACCTGTGGAGCAAGCCCGCGCGGGATCGCGAGACCGAGCGGGAGCAGGTCAAGGTCGGGCTGGGCGCCGGCGCGTCCAACTTCATCGAGGTCGGCGCCTTCGCCGCCATGACGGTGATCGCGGGCCTGCTGGGCACCAACGAGACCGCCAGCTGGGCCATCGTGATCAATATGTCGGCCATCGTCTTCATGCTGCCGATGGGGCTGTCGTCGGCGACGGCGGTGCTGGTCGGCCGGGCCTATGGGGCGCAGGATCGCGAGGGCGTGCTGCGCGCGGGCTTCGCCGGGATCGGGGTGGTGACGGTGCTGGCGCTGCTGGTGGCGCTGATCATCTGGCCGACGGCGGGATGGCTGGTGCGGGCCTATACGGTCGATCCGGCCCTGATCGCCATCGCCGGACCGGCGCTGGTGCTGGCGACCCTGTTCTTCGTGGCCGACGGCATCCAGGTGGTGGCGGCGCAGGCCAACCGCGCCGCGGGTGACGTCTGGTGGCCGACGATCATGCATTTCGTGGCCTATGGCGCGATCATGATGCCGCTGGGCTGGGTGCTGGCGCACCGGATCGGCGTGGACGGTCTGGTCTGGGCGGTGATCATCGCCAGTCTGGTGTCGGGCACTCTGCTGACCGGCCGGTTCGTACGGGTGGCGCGGCGGCTGAAGCAGCAGAGTGCTTAGAAATTAGGGCGTAGGAATTAGGGCGAAGTGGCGGGCAGGGTTGCGATATGGCCCCGCACTCGCCACTAACCCCTAATTCCTAATTCCTACGCCCTCCCCAGGAACCCATGGCCCGCATCCTCATCACCTCGGCGCTGCCCTACATCAACGGCATCAAGCATCTGGGGAATCTGGCGGGCTCGATGCTGCCGGCGGATGTGTGGGCGCGGTTCAAGCGGGGGCAGGGGCATGATGTGCTCTACATCTGCGCCACCGACGAGCACGGCACCCCGGCCGAGCTGGCCGCCGCCGCCGCCGGGCAGGACGTGCGCACCTATTGCGACGAGCAGCACGAGATCCAGAAGCGCGCCGGCGAAGCCTTCGGCCTGAGCTACGACTGGTTCGGCCGCTCGTCGAACGAACCGAACCGCCGCCTGACCCAGCATTTCGCCAAGGTGCTGGAAGAGAAGGGGCTGATCGAGGAGCGGGTGGATCGGATGATCTATTCGATCGACGACGCCCGCTTCCTGCCGGACCGCTATGTCGAGGGCACCTGCCCGCACTGTGGCCACGTCGGCGCGCGCGGCGACCAGTGCGACAACTGCGGCCGCCTGCTGGACCCGACCGACCTGATCGACCCGTATTCGTCGGTGTCGGGGTCCAAGAACCTTGAGGTGCGCGACACCCGCCACCTGTACCTGCTGCAGACCAAGGTCGAGCAGCCGATCCGCGACTGGGTCGGGACCAAGACCGACTGGCAGACGCTGGCGAAGTCCATCGCCTACAAGCATCTGGACGAAGGCCTGATCGACCGGGGCATCACCCGTGACCTGAAATGGGGCGTGCCGGTGGTCGGTCCCGACGGCGGGCCGCGTCCGGGCATGGAGGGCAAGGTCTTCTATGTCTGGTTCGACGCCCCCATCGAATACATCGGCGCGACCGAGGAATGGGCCGACGCCAAGGGCGGCGACTGGCGCAGCTGGTGGCGCACCGACGAGGGCGCCGACGACGTCCGCTACGTCCAGTTCATGGGCAAGGACAACGTCGCCTTCCACACCGTCAGCTTCCCGGCGACGATCATCGGCTCGGGCGAGCCGTGGAAGATGGTCGATCAGCTGAAGGCGTTTAACTGGCTGAACTGGTACGGCGGGAAATTCTCGACCAGCCAGAAGCGTGGCGTCTTCATGGATCAGGCGCTGGAGCTGCTGCCCGCCGACTACTGGCGCTGGCACCTGACGGCCTATGGCCCGGAGCATTCCGACGCGGCCTTCACCTGGGAGCAGTTCCAGTCGACGACGAACAAGGACCTGGCCGATGTGCTGGGCAATTTCGTCAACCGGATCGTGAAGTTCACCGAGAGCAAGTTCGGCGGCGTCGTGCCCGAGGGCGGCGCCCTGACGGACGTGGATCAGGACTTCCTGAAGCAGATCCGCGACGGGGTGGCCGAGGCGACGGCCAACCTTGAGGACATGGAGTTCCGCAAGGCAGCGCAGTCGATCCGCGCCGTCTGGGTGCTGGGCAACGAGTATCTGCAGGTCGCCGCGCCCTGGACGGCGTTCAAGACGGACGTGGAGCGGGCGGAGACCGCGACGCGGGTGGCGCTGAATCTGGTCGCCCTGTTCGCCCGTCTGGCCGCGCCGATCATTCCGGCCTCGGCGGAGAAGATCGCCGCCACGGTCGGCTCGACCGATCTGAGCTGGCCGTCGGCGGACGCGGACCTGCTGGCCGCCGTGCCGGTCGGTCAGGCCGTCGCCGCCGCCAGCGTCCTGTTCGCCAAGATCGAGGACGAGCAGGTGGCCGAATGGAGCGCGCGGTTCGGCGGCGCCGAAGGCTGACGCGCGAACCGTCGGCCCGGGTCGGCGTTCAGAGGGGTTTCCAGAGGAGTCGCCTGATGTGGTTGTTCGCCGTCTTGCTGTCCGCCGGAGCCGTGGCCGGTCAGGAGCCGCCGCGCGATTGCGCAAGGGCTGACGGGCATCTGGAGACCGTCGCCTGCTACGGGGAATGGCGGGCGCAGGTGGAGGCCGAGCAGCAGGCGATCCTGTCGCGGATCGACGCACGGCTGGACCAGCGTCCGGCGGAAGGCGGCGTCGATCCGCAGCAGGCGAAACAGTCGCTCGCGCAGGCCCAGACGCACTGGGCCGCGTTCGTCGCGGCGGACTGCCGGGCGGGTGAGGCCCTGTTCGGTGCAGGCAATGCCTTCGCCCTGGACTCGCTGGACTGCGAGATCGCCCACTATCAGGCGCGCAACCGGCAGCTTGAAGCCTTCGAGACGCGTTACGGCGGCGGGTGAGAGGGAGGTTCCTCTCGGTACCTTGCTTTCTTCATCCTCCGGCGCTCCGCAGGAGCGACCGGGGGACCCAGCGGCGCCGCGACGGCGGCGAAACACTGACCATCGAGGTCAAGGCGCCGGCTCTCCCGACAGCTTCGCGCTCACGCGCGCCGCTGGGTCCCCCGGTCTGCGCCGCTGCGCGGCTTGCCGGAGGATGACGAAAGCGAAGATATGGCTCCGCTTGTGGAGTGCGTCGAACTGAACAAGGCTGGGCTCCATGTTCACCACCCTCGCGTTCGCCCTGTCGCTGACCGCCGCGCCGCAGGTCAGCCAGCCCTCCTTCAATTGCGCGCGGGCCTCGACCCCGTCCGAGCATGCGATCTGCGCCGATCCCCGGCTGGGGCGGCTGGATCGGGGGCTGGCGGATCGCTACGTCGCGGTGCGCGGCGCCATGACCCCGGCGATGCGCGAGGCCCTGACGCGGGATCAGCGGTGGTTCCTCGGCGCGCGCGACGAGTGGCAGGAGAACAGCACGCGCGGCGGCTTCCGCGACTTCCCCGACCTCGCCGCGCGGATGGACGACCGGATCGCCTTCCTGGACCGGCTGCGGACCCGCCCGGCGACCCATATGCAGGGCGTCTGGCGCAATGCGGCGGGCGAGGTCGAGATCCGGACGCTGGAGAAGGGGCAGATGTCCGTCGACATCAGCGCCGCCAATCCGGTGAACGCCCGCTGGCTGTGCAATCTGTCGGGCCGGGGGCAGGTGGGGGACCGCGTCATCACCCTGGACGGCGGCGACGGCTGGCGCATCCGCCTGTCGCTGCATCAGGGCTATCTGAAGGTGGAGGAACTCGCGCCCGGCGGCGGTGGCGGCGTCCGCCCCTACTGCGGCGCCAACGGCCATCTGGGGCAGGCGTATTTCCTGACGCGCTAGTTTTCACCGCTATCGTCATCCCGGGGGCGCGCAGCGAACCCCGGGAGCCAGCGGCGCGCGTGAGCGCGAAGCTGTCGGGAGCGCCGGTGTTTCAGTTTCGGGCTTCAGAGTTTCGCCGCCGTCGCGGCGCCGCTGGGTCCCGGCTTTCGCCGGGATGACGATAGCGGAGGAAACGCGGGGGCTCAGCCGTCGATCACATGCGGCACGAAGCGCGCCGTGTTGCCCGTGATCAATCCGGCTTCCCGGATGCCCATGCCGACGGCGGCGCCGTCCACGATCCAGCTGCCGATGACCGGGCGATGGCCGTCGAAGTCGGGCAGGTCGTAGAGGCGCTGCCAGACATAGCCTTCGTCGCCATAGGCGCCGCCGGTGGCCTCGACCACCTGACCGTCCTTCACGATGGAGATGTTGGCGCCCTCGCGGGCGAGAATCGGCTTGCGGGCGTGGTCGCCGGGCAGGGGCTCGAAGGAGGCTTCCAGCAGGTTGGGATGGTTGGGGAAGAGATCCCACAGGATCGGCAGCAGGGCCTTGTTCGACCAGATCATCTTCCAGATCGGCTCGATCCAGAGGTTCGGCGCATGGGCGATGCGCGGGCCGTAGCCCTCGCTGACCAGCCATTCCCACGGATAGAGGTGGTACAGGGCCTTGATCGGGTTGCCGTTCGGATCGGCAAAGCGCAGGCCGGTCCATTCGATGCGGTGGATCGGCACGGGAATGCCCTGCACCCCGCCCTCGCGGGCCAGATCGGCCATGTAGGCGACGGTGACCGCATCCTCCGCCGCGCCTTCCTCGGCCCAGGTGAAGTGGACGGGCTGGGGCAGGGCGGGGCCGATCTCGCGCCAGCGGGCGATCAGGGCGTCGTGGATGCCGTTGAACTGGTCCTGGCCGGGGAAGACGCTTTCCAGCCAGTCCCACTGGACGACCGCCGCCTCCAGCAGCGAGGTGGGGGTGTCGCAGTTGAACTCGAACATCTTGGGCGGGGAGACGCCGTCATAGCCGAGGTCGAAGCGGCCGTGGTTCAGGGCCGGCGGCTCCTCGTCCCACGCCTTGCGGATCAGGGGGACGGCGAAGTCGGGGATGCCGAAATGATGGAACAGGTTCTGGTCGAGGATGTGCTGACCGGCGGTCAGGCACAGCTGGTACAGCTCCTCGGTGGCCTGCTCGATCTGGCGGATCTGGCGGCGGTCGAAGCGGTAGCAGGCGGCCTCGTTCCAGTAGGGCTGGTCGGCGGCGGTATGCCAGACGAGGCCGAGGGCCTCGACCCGCTCGCGCCAGTCGGGGCGGGGCGTCAGCGTCTGGCGGAACATCAGCCGCCCGAGGAGCCGCGGGCGGTGGCGCCGAAGCCCCGGCTGCTTTCCGGGGCGGTGTAGCTGCCGCCGCTGGCGCGTTGGCCATAGGCGGTGCGGGCCAGGGCCGCTGCGCCGAAATACCAGAGCGCCGCCGAGCCCGCGCCGCCGCCCGAGCGGTGGCAGTTCTCGTCCGGGATTCGCTTGCCGTCCGCATCGGTGCAGATGCGGGTCGAGGCCTGCTGCTGCGCCGGCTGCTGCTGGCAGGCCGTGATCGACAGGGCCGCCGCGACGCCGGTGGCGAAGGACAGGTGCCGGACGGCGGACTGCAGCGGGGTCTTCGGCGGGCTCTTCGACGGGCTCTGGGTCATGCTCAGGAGGCGGGAACCGTGATCGGTGGCGGCAGGTCGGCGGGAGTGGCGCCGGGTTGGGTCAGGCACAGCTGACGTTTAGCGCCTTCCGCCTCGGCGCGGCAGAATTTCTGCACCTCCTCCGGCTTGATCTGCAGGAAGGCCGGGATGGCGGCGTTGTGCTGGGCCAGGTTGTGGGTGCGGACCACGGTGGCGCGGTAGCCGTCCCAGATCATGTGCAGGGCCACGTACAGGACGATGACCAGACCGACGTAGCCGATCCAGCGGAAGCGGTGCAGCAGCTTGGCGATGTAGGTCGCGGCCACGCCCATCAGGCCGATCGACAGCACCAGACCGAAGACCATGATCCACGGATGCTCGTGCGCCGCGCCGGCGACGGCCAGCACATTGTCCAGCGACATGGTGATGTCGGCGATCATGATCTGGACCAGGGCGGCGCCGAAGGTCTTGCGCTTCAGGCCCAGCTCCTCGGGCGACGGGCCGGTGCCGTGCTCGATGCTCATGGCCAGCTCGAGTTCCTTCTCGGCCTCGGCCTGGTCGTGGGTCGCCTGCTCGCGCAGTTCGCGCCACATCTTCCAGCACACCCACAGCAGCAGGAAGCCGCCGGCCAGCAGCAGGCCGATCAGGCCCATCAGCCAGCCGGTGACGAGGGCGAAGCCGATGCGCATGACCACGGCGGCCACCAGGCCGATCATGATCGCCTTCTTGCGCTGTTCCTGCGGCAGGGCGGCGGCGGCCAGACCCACGGCGACGGCGTTGTCGCCGGCCAGCACGAGATCCATCATGACCACCTGACCGAGGGCGGTCAGCTGGGAGCCGAGTTCGGGGGAAGAGAGGAATTCCATTCGCGCTCTCTAGCGCCCCTGCGACATTCTGTCAGCCGGTCAGGCGCCCTGTTTTCGCGCGGCCTCATAAAGGGCGATGGCGGCGGCGTTGGAGACGTTCAGGCTCTCGAATCCGCCGGGCATGGGGATCTTGGCCATGGCCTCGCAGTGCTCGGCCACCAGACGACGGACGCCGTCGCCCTCGGAGCCCATGACCAGCACGGTCGGCTGGGCGTCCAGCGCCTGTTCCAGCGTCAGCTCGGCGGAGCCGTCCAGACCCACGGCGCGCCAGCCCAGATCGGCCAGCTTCTCCAGCGCGCGGCTGAGATTCGTCACGCGGGCGCAGGGCAGGCGTTCGGTGGCGCCGGCGGAGGCCTTGGCCAGGGCGCCGGCGAGGGCGGGGGAGTGGCGATCCTGCACGACGATGCCCTTCGCCCCGAAGGCGAGGGCCGAGCGGAAGATGGCGCCGACGTTCTGGGGGTCGGTCAGCTGGTCCAGCATGACGATGACGCCGGAGGCTTCTTCGGCGATGTCTTCCAGCGCCACGCCTTCCAGCGGGGCGACCTTGAAGGCCATGCCCTGATGGACGGCGCCGGCGGGGAGCAGGCGGGCCAGGGCGGGGCCGTCCATGATCTCGGCGCGGTGGCCGTTGGGGGCCAGGCGGTCGCGCTCGATCTCCTCGGCGCGGTCGGCGGTGACCAGCAGCCGGCCCATGCCCTTGCGGGCCGGGTTGGCGAGGGCGGCCAGAACGGGGTGGCGACCCCACAGCCAGTTGTCGGCGTCGGCCTTGTTGCCGCGCGGAGCACGGTTACCCGAACGGTCCGCGGAATCACTCCGGGGCGCCGAACCGCGTTCGGGGCTCCAGTCGCCGCGATTATTTCCTTTGGCCCCCTGGGGCCCGGAACCGCTCAAACGCCCGCCGGGCTTGCCGGAAGGGGCCGTTTTCTTGCCCGATTTCCGGTCATTGCGTTCTGAAATTCTCGACACTATAAGACGCCCTCCGATTTGGAGCCCTGAGGGCTTTCGGGTCTGGCGGCGGCTTCTAAAGCAGCTGTCGCAGGATCACGAGGGCCTTTGTTGCGAAGACGACCGAAAGGTCGCCCCAGCGAGGCATCTGTCGGTTTGAAAAGCGCGTTGGGGGAATGTCCCGAGCGGCAAAGGGGGGGGACTGTAAATCCCCTGCGTAAGCTTCGCAGGTTCGAGTCCTGCTTCCCCCACCACGCGCTTTCAAAACGATGGACCGGACCCCATATCGGGTCGGCTGCGGAGGTCCTTCGGGCCCGACGCAGTCTCCGCGCGGGTATAGTACAATGGTAGTACAGCAGCCTTCCAAGCTGAATATGTCGGTTCGATTCCGTCTACCCGCTCCAGGTTTTT
>JAVHYH010000131.1 GCA_031119155.1 Brevundimonas sp. | reverse complement strand
TGGCCCCAGACCGAATGGCTGCGCGCGGCGCTGGCGATGGCCGAACTGGCCGAGGGCTCGGAGCGTGAGCAACGGCTGGCCGAGGCGCGCAAGGCCGCCGCCGCCCTGGCGCTTTACCTGCGACCCAACGGCGCATGGCGGGACAAGCTGGAGGCCTCCGGCGCCTTCGCCGACGAGCCCGCTCCGGCCAGTTCCCTCTACCACATTATGGGCGCCTTCGATCAGGTCTGCGCCGCTGCAGAAGCCGGCATCATCACCGAAGCGCCGAAGGGATTGAACTAAATCCCGCCTCCGACGTTAGACGCCCGACCGCGGGGGCGGGCGCCTTCATTCCCTGTTCAGCTGCGATCGTCTTTCAGGGACGCCGCCGCAACGCGAGACCCACGTGATCGATCTCCACTGCCACATCCTGCCGGGCATCGACGACGGTGCGCCGGACCTGGAGACCGCGCTCGCGATGGCCCGGATGGCCGTCGCCGACGGCATCACCGTGACCGCCTGCACCCCGCACATGATGCCGGGCTACTACGAGAACACCTCGGACGGCGTCCGCGCCGCCGTGGTCGCCCTGCAGGCCGAACTGGACAAGGCCGGCATCCCCCTGCGTCTGGTCACCGGCGCCGATGTGCATCTGGTGCCGGGCCTGGCCTCCGGCCTGCGTGACGGGTCGAAGCTGACCCTCGGCGACACCCGCTACTTCCTGTTCGAGCCGCCCCACAACACCGCCCCGCCGCGCATGGCCGACGCCGTCTTCGACTGCATGGCCGCCGGCTTCCACCCCTTGATCACCCATCCGGAGCGTCTGCGCTGGATCGAGGAACAGTATGACCTGATGGTGCAGATGGCCGAAGCCGGGGCGTGGATGCAGATCACCGCCGGCTCCGTCACCGGACGGTTCGGCAAGCGCACGCAATACTGGGCCGAGCGCATGCTGGACGAGGGCATCGTCCACATCCTCGCCACTGACGCGCACAATCTGCGCAGCCGCTCGCCGGTCCTGTCCGAGGCGGTCGAGGCCGTCGCCGGACGACTTGGCGAACAGGCTGCGAAAGACATGGTGTTGACCCGACCCCTCGCGGTACTGGAAAACGCTACGCCTGCTTCGGTCCCGCCCGCGGTCGGCGCTCTTCGTCCGGCCAACCGGCCGGGCTTTTTCAAACGGCTGTTCAAGGCCGCCTGATTTTCAAGGTGACTGTCGCATGATGCGCGCCCTCTCGCTGGTCCTGACCGCCTCAGCCCTGCTGCTCGCGGCCTGCGGCGGCCCCCGCATGGACGTCACCCAGATGACCGCCGCCCAGCCGGTGGATCTGAACACGGCCCGCACCGCCAGCGCCGTCCCGCAGGAGTATCGCATCGGCGTCAGCGACAAGCTGGCGATTCGCGTCTTCCAGGTGCCGGACCTGTCGTTCGATGAACTGGTGGTCGACACCTCGGGCAACCTGCAACTGCCGCTGATCGGCGCCGTCCGCGCCTCGGGCCGCACTTCCAGCGAACTCTCGACCGATATCGCCGAGCGTCTCAGCGCCCAGTACCTGCGCAACCCGCAGGTGACCGTCACCGTCGTCCAGGCCGCCAGCCAGAAGATCACCGTTGACGGCGCCGTGACCAAGCCGGGCGTCTATGAGATGCGCGGCACCACCTCGCTGCTGCAGGCCGTGGCCATGGCCGAGGGCCCGAGCCGCGTCGCCGACCTGACCAAGGTCGCCGTCTTCCGCACCGTCGACGGCCAGCGTTCCGTCGCCCTTTTCGACCTGCAGGCCATCCGCCAGGGCCGCGCCGACGATCCCATCGTGCATGGGGACGACATCATCGTCGTCGACGCCTCGCGTCTGAACTCGGCGATGCGCGAGATCGTGGGCGCCCTGCCCGCACTGTCGATCTTCCGTCCGTTCTGACGATTGATGGCGAGCCGGACCGCCCTGCTCGCCATCGTCTTCGCGGCAGGGCTGGGCCTCGCCGCCTGCGGGCATCCGTCCGCCGGATCGTCCAGCACGACCGCTGCCCCCGCCGCCCGGCTTGAGGCCCTCAACCGGCTCGACGCCCGCGTCGCAGGGGTCGCCTGGAGGCTGGCGCAGGCCAATGCGGACCTCTGTCCCGTCACCCGTCTGCGCGCGGGCTGGACCCTTCAGTCCGCCAGCCAGTACGGCGGCGACCTGCGTCCGCTGGCCGAAGCGCGCCACGGCCTCGACGGCGACCTCCCCGGCATTCTCGCGGCCCCTCCGGGCAGTCCGGCGGCGCAAGCCGGCCTCGCGCCCGGCGACCTGATCCTCGCGGTGAACGGCCGGCCTCTCTCGCGGGGCGACGGTGCGCGCGAGTCCTATGACGGGCTGGACGCCAACGCCGCCGTCCTCGACGCCGCCGCCGCGGACGGCCCTGTCCGTCTTCGGGTGCGTCGGGACGGAGCCGAACGAGAGGTCGCGGTCCAGCCGGTCGCCGCCTGCGCCTACCCCGCCCAGGTCGAGGTCACCGGCACATTGCGGAGCCACGCGGACGGCCGCCACATCTTCATCAGCGACGGCATGGTCGAGATCGCCGCCGACGATGACCAGTTGGCCTTTGTCCTGGCGCACGAACTGTCCCACGCCGTGCTGGAGCACCGGACCCGGCCCGACGTCACCGGGCCTCGCGGCGCCGCCAACGTCGCCATCACCCTGCGGCGCGGCCTGTCGCTGCGCGCCGAGGCGGATGCAGATCATCTCGGCCTGTATCTTCTGGCCCGCGCGGGCTTCGATCCCTGGCGCGGGGTCGAGTTCCTGACCCGGTATGAGCAGGCCGCGCCCGGCGCCCGGTTCGCCCAGGTGAACGCTGGCGGCGTCTATGAATCGGCGCCCGCCCGCCGTCGCACGCTCCAGCCGGTGCTGACCGAGATCGCCGCCCGCAAGGCCGACGGGCGACCGCTTATCCCGTAAGGCCCAGTCGCCGCCTCAGGTCCGGCAGCGTCAGCACAGCCCAGCCGACGGTGAAGCCCGTCATGTCGGCGACGACATCCCAGACATCGGCGTCCCGTCCGACGGCCGGCAAGCCCTGGATCAGCTCGATGCCGATCCCCAGCCCCAGCATCAGAGCGGCGAGCCGCAAAAGGCCCGCGCTGGGCCAGCTCAAGCCGACCAGAATCGTCCAGACCACGAAGGCTGCGGCGTGGTTGGCCTTGTCCCACGGCAGGCCGGTTTCAACGCCCTGCGAAGGCCTGAACGCCAGCCAGGCGATCAGCACCGAGAAAAGGATCGTCCCGACACGGAACATCCCGATCAGCCGCTTGTTCGGCATTCGGGCGTCAGGCCGCTCGTCGTCTGTCCGTGAAGTCATGGACGGCGCTGTTCGCCCGGTCGGAGGGTAATTTCATGGCGACACGCATCATCCGCCCCCAAGACCACCCGCTCGGATTCCCGACGCCCCTCGCCGCTGGCTCGTACGGCCATGCGCCGGGCTTCGGCGCGGGGCTCTATCGCGAGGTCGGTTTTCCCCCGCGCCGCGAACCCGGCCCGACCGCATCCGCGTCCCTTGACGACGAACAGCCGCATCCATCCTCCTGAAATCAAACACAGTGCTTGACCCGAAGGGGCTGGCCCCGCGACATGACGCCCGACGTCGCGCGCGCTCGAATTCGTGTGCGTGGTGTAGGGCTTTGCGGTATCAGCCCCTTGAGTTCTCGACCGGCGGCCAGCCCGCCATGACTGACGGATGGCATTATGCTGGGCGACAACAACTTCGCTGACGAGCGCAAGGCGCGCGACGGTCGCGTGTCCAGCGGTTACGGTGAAGCCGTCTTCGACCAGACCCGCCCGGGCGCCTGGAGCGACAACAACGAAGACGCCCCGGTGTTTGATCTGGCCGCCTACTGGCGCATGGCCCTCAAGCACCGCATCCTCATCATCGGCTGCTTCCTGGGCGCGCTGGCCATCGGCGCGGCCCTGACCCTGCTGATGACGCCGATCTATACGGCGCAGGCGACCCTGCAGATCGACCGCGAGGCCGCCCGCGTCTTCAACTCCGCCGAGGACGTCAGCCCGCGCGAAAGCATGAGCCAGGGGGAGGAGTTCTTCCAGACCCAGTACGGCCTGCTGCGCAGCCGCTCGCTGGCCGAGCGCGTGGTCGAGAGCCTGGGTCTGGCCAGCTCCGACCGGTCCCTGCAGGCGCTCGGCATCGAACCGCCGACCGGTCCGGGATCGGCCGCGGTCCAGGCCGAGCGGCGCCGCAACGTCGCGCTGGACTATGTGCAGGCGAACCTCAGCGTCTCGCCCGTTCGCGGATCGCGTCTGGTGGCCGTGGGCTTCAACAATCCGGATCCGGTCGTCGCGGCGCGCGTCGCCAACGGCTTCGCCGAGAACTTCATCCAGGCCAATCTGGACCGCAAATTCCAGTCCTCGGCCTATGCCCGTGAATTCCTGGAAGACCGCATCGCCCAGACCAAGAGCCGGCTGGAAGAGGCCGAGCGCCAACTGGTCGCCTATGCCGCCAACCAGCAGATCATCAACGTCGGCGAACCCAGCGAGGGCGGAAGCGACAGCCCCGGCAGCTCGCAGTCCCTGGCCTCGAACAACCTCGTCGCCCTGAACTCGTCCCTCGCCGAAGCCCGCGCCGCGCGCGTCGCCGCCGAGGAGCGCTGGCGCTCGGCCCGCAACGCCCAGGTCATGACCCTGCCGGAAGTCCTGCAGAACCCCTCGATCCAGCGCCTTGGCGAACAGCGCGCCCAGCTCGAGGCCGAGTACCAGCAGAAGTCCAGCATCTATCAGGCCGACTATCCGGAGATGGTCCGCCTGCGCGGCCAGATCACCGAGATCGACGGTCAGGTGCAGGCCCTGGCCACCAACATCCGCGCCTCGATCCAGAGCCAGTACGTCGTCGCCGCCAACCAGGAGCGTTCGCTTCAAGGCCAGGTGGATGCGCTCAAGGGCGACGTGCTCGACCTGCGCGACCGCTCGATCCAGTACAACATCCTGCAGCGCGAGCTGGACACCACCCGCACCCTCTATGAGGGCCTGCTGCAGCGCTACAAGGAAGTCGGCGTCACCGGCAATGTGACCGCCAACAACATCTCGATCGTCGACAACGCCACCCCGCCGCCCGCGCCGTCGAAGCCGAACATGATCATCAACCTGGTGCTGGCCGCGATCTTCGGTCTGGGCCTCGGCGTGGTCGCCGCCTTCGTGATCGAGGCGCTGGACGAGAGCGTCGCCACCCCGGACGATGTCGAGAAGAAGCTGGGCGTGCCCGTGCTCGGCGTCGTGCCGCTGCTCGACAAGGGCCAGACGACCTCGGCCGCCCTGGCCGACATCCGCTCCGGCTTCTCCGAAGCCTACTACTCGCTGCGAACAGCCTTGCAGTTCTCCACGCCGGACGGCGCGCCACGCACACTGCTGGTGTCCTCGGCCCGCCCCGCCGAAGGGAAGTCGACGACCGCCTACGCCGTCGCGCTCAACTTGGCCCGCGTCGGCAAGCGGGTGCTGCTGGTCGACGGCGACCTGCGCAATCCGTCGATGCACCGCGTGGTCGGCGTCGACAACGAGCGCGGCATGAGCAACCTGCTGTCCGGCTCGACCGACCTCGCCTCGGCCGTCCAGCGCACCCGCCAGGACAATCTGTTCTTCATCCCCTGCGGCCCGCTGCCGCCCAACCCCGCAGAGCTGTGGGGCGGCGATCGCCTGCGTCACTTCCTGACCGACGCCGGCGCCGCCTTCGACCACGTGGTCGTCGATGGTCCCCCGGTGCTCGGCTTCGCGGACTCGCCCCTGCTGGCGGCGTCGGTGGACGGCGTGCTGTTCGTGCTCGAGTCGCGCGGCACCCGTCGCGGCCAGGCGCGCGGCGCCCTGCGTCGCCTGAAGATGGGCCGCGCCCGCCTGCTCGGCGCCGTGCTGACCAAGTTCAACGCCAAGACCGCCAACTACGGCGGCTACGACTATGCGTACGACTACAACTACGGCGCTGAGAACACCGAGAAGTCGGGCAAGAAGGGCAAGACCGCTTGAGCGGCCGGGCGGTCCGGGGCGGCGGAAGCGGCGACCGGATCGCCGATGTCGCCTCCTGGGTTCTGGTCGCCGCCGGCGTGGTGCTGGGCTGGCAGGTGGCGATTCAGCCACTGCTGCAGCGCGCGCCCGCCGAGGTCGCCATCCGACTGGCTCCCGGGTCGCCCCTCGTCCTGCGGCGCGCGGCGGAGAGCGAGTTCGCCGCCGGTGAAAAGGCCCGCGACGCCCACCGCTACAGCAACGCCGCCTCCCTGTCCCGCGACGCCCTGGCGCGCTCGCCGTTCGACGTCCGCGCCCTGCGGGTCGTGGGCCTGACCGAGGCGCGGGCCGGCCGCGAGGATACGGCCGACGAAATCCTGACGCTGGCGGGCAACTGGAGCCTCCGCGACGATCCGTCCCATGCCTGGCTGGTGGAGCATCGACTGAAGCGTGGCGACTACGCCTCCGCCTTCGCCCACGCCGATACGCTGGTGCGTCGCCGCGACGACATCCGCCCGACCATCTTCAATCTGTTCACGACCGCCGCCACTCTCGACGGCCAGCGGGCGCTGCCCGAGATCGCCGTCCTGCTGTCCTCCAGCCCGCCCTGGCGGCAGGCCTATCTCGAAAGCCTGCACGTCGACGCCCGCGGGCTGCAGACCGCCGTCAACCTGGCGATTCTCCTGCAGGCGGGCCGCGCCCCCCTGACCAATGACGAGCTGTACCAGCTCTACATCCACCTGCTCGACAAGGGGCAGCTGCAGGCCCTCGAGGTCGTGAGGCGCCGCCTCAACCGGCCCTCCGCCTCGACGCTCGTGACCAACGGCGGATTCGGCGACGCCAGCGCGCCCGAGCCGTTCCAGTGGCGTCTGGCGCAGGACGCCGGGGTGATCGTCGAGATCGTGCCCGATGACGTCCGTCCCGCCGATCCGGCCCTGCGGGTCGACTACGACGGCTATGCGTCATCGCGGGTGGCGGAACAGCTGATGTTCCTCCGTCCCGGCCGTTACCGGCTGAGCGGGGAATCACGGGCGGAAGAAGGCGATCCGGCGGCGCGTCTGGCGCTGACCCTGACCTGTTCGCCGGGCGATGCGCAGATTCTGGCGACCCCGGCGGCCGCTCCGGGCGCCAATGTCTGGACCGCGTTCTCGGCGACCTTCACGGTCCCGGAGGGCTGTCAGGCACAGTGGCTTCGACTGGAAACCCGCCCCGGCGACCGGCAGGATCGGACCGCCGTCTGGCTCGACAAGATCGCCGTTAACCCTCTCGCCTGATTGGCGAAAAAGCGGCTTCGGGGTGTCCGTTTTACATCACCCGGTCTTGAAATCGTATTGCTTTCGAAACCTTCGCCGCCTATACCCATTCTCGATACGTCGCGGGCCAGCCCGTACCAGATACCTGTTTAGAAGGGGATTAGCATGCGTAAGACCATCGCCGCTGTAACGGCCGGCCTGCTGCTCGTGGCTGGCCAAGCCGCCGCCGCCAACACTTCGGCCACCGCTCGCGTGGGTGACCGCGTCGGCGCTCGTGCCGATGCTTCGTCGGAGTTCGCCGGCATTCCGCTGCCGGTGCTGCTCATCGGCACCGCCGTCATCGTCGCGACCGTTGTCGTCGCTTCGGACGACGATTCGGAAAGCGACTAAGACGACCCGGCCCGCGCTGCGCCTCCTGCAGTCGTAACGCGTGTCGATCAAGGCTTTGAAGGGCCAGTGGGACGCTGTGGCAATCGCCGCGGCCATCCTGCTGGCCCTTTCGCTTGTCTTCGGCGGAGCCAGCCGTGAGCATGCGCTGAGGCTGGCGCTGGTCGAACTGGCCGCCCTGCCCCTGCTCGTTCTGGCCGCCAACCGGCTGATCCGCTCCGGCGACTGGCGCAAGAGCCGCTTCGCCCTGAGCCTGCTCGGCCTGCTGGCCGCGATTCCCCTCCTCCAGCTGATTCCGCTGCCGCCCTTCCTCTGGACCGCCCTGCCGGGACGCCAGGAAATGGTCGTAGCGCTTGAGCTCGCCGGCCTGCAGCCGGGCTGGGCCCCGATCACCGTCACGCCGGACCTGACCTGGCAATCCGCCCTGGCCCTGATTCCTCCGGCGGCCATGTTCCTGGCGGTCCTCGGCAGCACCCAGGCGCAGACGGCGCGGATGCTCGCCTTCTATCTGGTGATCGCCGTCATCTCCGTGGCGCTGGGCGCCGCGCAGCTGGCCAGCGGCGGACGGCAGCTCTACCTCTGGGCCACCACCAACGCCGGCTCGGTCAACGGCTTCTTCGCCAACCGGAATCACCTGGCCACCTATCTGCTGGCCTGTGTGCCCTTCGCCGCCGTGTTCGGCGCCGCGGTCCTGCGTCGCCGCACGGATGAGCGGCTGCCGCTCTGGTTCGGCGCCCTGTTCCTCGGTCTGGTGGTGGTCGGTCTGGCCGCCATCCGCTCGCGCGCCGGCGTCATCCTGTTCGGCCCCATCGCCATCACCAGCCTGCTCGCCGCCTGGGTCGCCGCGGGCCGCGGACGTCCGGGCCCCGGACTGCTGGCCCTGACCGGCGGGGTCGGTGCGGCCATCGCCGCCGTCGCCCTGCTGGCCCTGCCGCCGATTCTCGCCCGCTTCGACGCCCAGTCGGCGCCGGAGGGCCGCTTCGAGGGCTGGCCCATCGTGGCCGACGCCGCCGACGCCTGGCTCCCGCTCGGCTCGGGCATCGGCAGCTTCGACGCCGTTTTCCGGTCAGTCGAACCGCTGGAGCAACTGGACCCCACCTTCTTCAACCACGCCCACAACGAGTATCTGGAAACCTGGCTGGAAGCCGGCTGGCCGGGCGTGGCCCTGATCATCGCCTTCCTGGTCTGGTACGGTCGCCGGACGATCACCGCCTGGAAGGCCGGACCCTCGCGCGAGCGGGATCTGCAACGCGCCGCCAGCATCGCCCTGCTGGCCATGCTGGCCCACTCCGGCGTCGACTACCCCCTGCGCACGGCCGCCCTCGCCGTCCTTTTCGCCCTGTGCGCCGCCATCCTCGAGAAGGCCGGACAGCCGACCGAGCGCGATCGGGGCTGAGGCGGCAGGCAGCAGGCAGCAGGCAGCAGGCAGCAGGCAGCAGGCTAGTCCGCTGACGGCTCTAGCCACTGCAAGGTCGCCCTCGCCAGCCCCGCCAAACCCCAACTCGTCCCGACGGCACGTCCGGCGCATGGACCCGGCTCCTCGCGCCGAATGCCCCCTACTGCCTACTGCCTACTGCCTACTGCCTACTGCCTACTGCCTACTGCCTAC
>JAVHYH010000130.1:6865-9385 GCA_031119155.1 Brevundimonas sp. | reverse complement strand
GTTCATGCAGGCGTTGGTCATGACGAAGACGACCGGCAGCCAGGCCGCCTCGGTCAGGGAGACGCCCAGCGCCCCGGCCAGTTGCTGGGTGTTGGCGGTGACCATGGCCGCGCCGATCCCGCCGGTGGCGGTGACCAGCATGCCGACCGCGAAATAGGCCAGCCGGTAGGGCAGGGTGTGGTCCGGCGTGGCGGGCGAGCCGGGGAACATCGGCCGCTCATGCGGCTTCAGCGTCTGGACGTACTCCGCCCACGGAAGACTGAAGTTCCGGCGGCTCATGCCCCGTCTCCTGCCGCGGCCCTCACCGCGTCCAGCACAAGCTCCAGCGTTCGACGGGCGATGGCGTTCCGCTCGGCCGGTTTGGCGTTGTGAATGCCGCCGCCCAGCATGGCGGCCAGCACCCGGATGTCGGAGGCCTTGAGGTCGTCGCGAACGACGCCCGCCGCCTGCGAAATCTTCAGCGACGGCATGGCCGCCTTGACCATGGCCTGACGCAGCGGGGTCAGGATGTCCGGCGAGGGCGAGGCCCGCACCACCCCGCCCAGCGCCGTATTGCGCACCAGCCGGGCCGACAGGTCGATCAGGAAGTCGAGGAAGGCGTCCGGCGCGGTCGGTTCGGCGAACTGTTCGCCCAGCTCGGCCACATCATCCAGCAGCACCGCCAGCGCGATCTCGGTCCGGCCGGGGAAGTTCCGGTACAGGGTCGCCCGCCCCACGCCCGCCCGCTCGGCGATGCGGTCCAGCGGCGCGTCGATGCCCTCTTCGGCGAACACCGCGCGGGCGGCGTCCAGCAGCGCGGCGCGTCGATCAGCGGCGTCTTTTCGGAGGGGGCGGTCCATGGCAGCGCGTAAGTGGACACTGGTGTCCACTTGTTCAATAGCTGGAATCCTCCCTGTCGTTCTTTTTGTCTTCGATTTCTCCGAAAATTCGTCGCTGAAATCGTCGTGGTCCTCAGCCGCGAATTCGCCCGTCCAGCGCCTCTGCCAGATCGCCCTTGCCGACGACCTTCACGCGTTCCAGCCCCAGCCAGCCGGCCATCAGCTTCAGCTCGGTCGCCAGTCTCGACGCGGTGTCGGGCGTCGCGTCCGGCTCGCGCCAGGCGGCCTGCACCAGCAGGGTACCGGCCTTGCGATCCGACTTCAGATCGACCCGCGCCGTGATGGCCTCATCCTCGAGGAAGGGCAGGACGTAGTAGCCGTGGGTGCGCTTGTGCTCGGGGGTGTAGATCTCCAGCCGGATCCGCACGTCGAACAGCCGCTCGGTGCGCTCGCGCGCCCAAATCAGATTGTCGAACGGCGACAGCAGGGCCTGCCCGGTTACCTTGCGCGGGGTGCGCGCGTCCGGCGCCAGATACGCCGTCTGCCGCCAGCCCTTGACCTGCACCGGGGTCAGTTCGCACGCCTCGACCAGTTCGGCGACCCGCGCCTTCGTCTCGGCCACCGGCATGCGGAACCAGTCGCGCAGGTCGGCCTCGGTGGCGACGCCCAGAGCCCGGGCGGCGATGCGGATCAGTTCGCGCTGGGCGTCCGCCTCGTCCGGCGTCGGCAGGTCGATGATGCGGGCGGGCAGGGCGCGCTCGGTCAGGTCATAGACGCGCTCGAAGCCGTTGCGGGTCTTGGTCGTGATCATCCCGGCCCAGAACAGCCATTCCAGCGCCCGCTTGCCGTCGGACCATGACCACCAGCCGGGCTGGCCCCTCGGCCCTTCAGCAAAGTCGCCGCCGGTGACCGGACCACGCCGTTCGATCTCGGCCAGCACCCCGTCGATATAGTCGCGCCGCTCGCGTCCGAACCGGGCGATTCCGGTCCACATGGCGCCCTCCTGCGCCCGCTGCATGCGCCAGCGGAACAGGGGCTGGAGCTCCATTGGCATCAGCGACGCCTCATGGCCCCAGTATTCGAACAGGCTGCGCTTCGGCCCCCAGGCCTCGGCCTCCAGCGCTTCGCGCGGATAGTGGCCGAGGCGCGAGAAGCCCGGCAGGTAGTGGGTGCGGGTCACGACGTTGACGCTGTCGATCTGCACCACGCCCAGCTTCCGCACGAGGTCGCGGAGGTGTTTGCGGTCGGGCGCGACGGGGCGGAGGCGGCCGAACCCCTGCGCGGCGAGGGCGATGCGGCGGGCGGCCTTGAGGCTGATCGTTTCGGTCACGCGACCAGCCTGCCCAAAACTCATCGGGCGCGCCATGGGGATGGCGCGCCCGACTTGCGGAAAGCGGCTACGGCGTCGCCCGCGCAGGCAATCCCTGCGCCGCCCGAACCAGTTGCACGAACTCGGCCCGTTCGCCGTAGGGATCCTGTCCCCGTGCGCCCTGCGCCTGCTCGATGATCTGATCCCAGCCGTAGCCGGCGGGCATCCACGGATCGCCGCGCAGACGTTGGCCGAAGGCGGCGACCGCCAGCGCCCAGCGAGTGCTCTCCGGCGGCTGGGCCGAGGCGGCCGACTGGCCGCGGTTCGAGATGACCTGCTGGATCAGATGCGATTCCGCCTCGCCGGGGCGCTTGTAGCGGACCTGCACGAAGC
>JAVHYH010000130.1:0-6855 GCA_031119155.1 Brevundimonas sp. | reverse complement strand
CGACGGATCGCCGCCGCCGACGCCGACCCGGTTCTGGTCATAGCGGCGCTCGGGGATCTGGCTGGGGCCGCCGACAGGGGTGATCTCGTAGATGGCGGTCACCGAGGCGCCCGAGCCGACCTCGCCCGCATCGACGCGGTCGTTGTTGAAATCGGCCTCGTTCAGCAGACGGGTCTCATAGCCGATCAGGCGGTATTCGGAGACACGGGCGGGATTGAACTCGACCTGGATCTTCACATCGTCTGCGATGGGGAAGGCGCCCCGGTCGAACATCGGGCCGAACAGGCGGCGCGCCTCGTTCAGGTCATCGACATAGGCGGCTGTCCCGTTGCCGGCCTGGGCGATGGCCTGCATCCGGGCGTCCTGATAGTTGCCGCGCCCGAAGCCATAGACGGACAGGTAGATGCCGGTCTCGCGCTTGCCGGCGACATAGTCCTCCAGCCGCTGGTTCTCGGTGACGCCGACGTTGAAGTCGCCGTCGGTGAACATCAGGATGCGGTTGACCTTGTCCTTGCCGAAGGCGGCCTCGGCCTGCTGGTAGGCGGTGACCATGCCCTGGGCCCCGGCGGTGCCGCCACCCGCGCGCAGACCGGCCACGGCGGCCCTCAGAACATCCTTCTGATCGCCGGAGGTCGGAGCCAGCACCACCGAGGCGCCGCTGGCGTAGGTGGTGATGGCTACGCGATCCTCGGGCCGCAGGCGGTCGATGATCAGGTTCATCGCCTGCCGTGACAGCTCCAGCTTGTCGGCGCTCATCATCGAGCCGGAGACATCGACCATGAAGGTCAGGTTCAGCGGGCGACGCTCGCCGGCGGGCAGCTCATAGCCCTGCAGGCCGATATGGACGATCTGCCGACCCTCGGCCCACGGGGCCGCCGCGACCACGGTGCTGACGGCGAACGGCTCGGACGCCGCGCGCGGCCGGGCGTACCCATAGTCAAAATACATGATCATCTCCTCCAGCCGGATCGCGTCGACCGGCGGGCGCGAGCCCCGGTCGAGGAAGCGGCGGACGTTTGAATAGCTGGCCGTGTCCACGTCGATCGAGAAGGTCGAGACGGGCTCCTCGGCGACGCGCCGGACCGGATTGGGCAGGGCGTCCGGGTAGCGTTCGGTGTCGGAGACCGGCGGGATGATCTGCCGGTCCGCCGGCGGCGCGAAGGGCGAGGACGGCGGCGGAGGCGGAGGCGGCGCGGGCGGAGGAGGAGGCGGCGGCGGGGGCGGCGCCTCGCCGACGTAGCCGGTGACCGCGGGGGCGGCGGCCATCCGCCCGTCCTCGGCGCGAATGCGGGTTCCGGTGACCACCACCTCGCCCAATTCGCCGGAGACCGGGGCCTGACCATTCTCGCCGGTGGCGCAGGCGGTCAGGCCGGCCATCATGAGAGCGGCGGTCGCGGCCATGGGTCGGTTCAGAAACTGTCGGCTCATTCCTGTCTCCTTCGTCGGTTCCACCATCTGGGCGGCCACTGTCAGCCGAAACTGTGACGCGACACCCTGACGAAGCCTGACAGTGTGGGGTGGCGTGACCGCACATCGCACCCCACAATGGGCATTCGACGAAAACGGGGGCGATCATGGCGGAAGCCGGTGGACTTGAGCTGGGGCATGTGGCGGCCCTGCTGGCGGCGGGCGTTGTGGCCGTGCCGCTGTTCCGGCGGCTGCAGCTGGGCTCGGTGCTCGGCTATCTGGCGGCCGGTCTGGCCATCGGCCCCTTCGGCGTCGGCCTGTTCACCGAGCCGGAGACCATTCTCCATGTCGCCGAGTTCGGGGTGGTCATCTTCCTGTTCATCATCGGGCTGGAGATGCGACCGACCCGATTGTGGAGCCTGAGGAAGGACATCTTCGGCCTCGGCGCCGCACAGGTGTTCGGCGCGGGACTGCTGCTGACCTTCACCGGCATGGCGGCGGGCCTGTCGGCGCCGGTGTCCTTCATCGCCTCCATGGGCTTCGTGCTCAGCTCCACCGCCGTGATCATGCAGATGCTCGACGAGCGGGGCGAGATGGCCACGCCGCGCGGCAGCCGCGCGATCTCCATCCTGCTGCTGGAAGACCTCGCCATCGTGCCGCTGCTGGCGGTGGTGGCGGTGATGGCCTCGGTCATGGGGCTGGCCGGAGAGGGCGGCCCGCCGCTGTGGCGCACCCTGCTGCTGGCCGTCGGCGCCGTCGGCATCGTCCTGGTCGCGGGCAAGTTCCTGATGAACCCGGTGTTCCGCATCCTGGCCCGCTACGGCGGACGCGAGGTGATGACGGCGGCGGCCCTGCTGGTCGTGGTCGGCGCGGCCTGGCTGATGGACCTGGGCGGCCTGTCGATGGCCATGGGCGCCTTCCTGGCGGGGGTGCTGCTGTCCGAGTCCACTTTCCGCCACCAGCTGGAGGCGGACGTGGAGCCCTTCCGCGCCATCCTGCTGGGCCTGTTCTTCCTCAGCGTCGGCATGTCGCTGGACCTGTCGGTGGTGTTCGCCGAGTGGCAGGTCGTCGTCGGCGGCGTGATCGCCTTCATGGCCGTGAAGGCCGTCGCCATCTATGGCGTCGCGCGCCTGTTCAGGGCCAGCGAGCGTGAGGCGGTCGAGCGCGCCGTCCTGTTCGCCCAGGGCGGTGAGTTCGCCTTCGTGCTGTACGGCGCGGCGCTGGCGACCGGCGTGTTCGACGCCCGCATCGCGGCCATCGCCAGCGCGGTGGTCATCCTGTCGATGATGCTGACCCCGGTGACGACCATCGTGGTCAGCCGGCTGATGCCGCCGGAGACGCTGAACCCGGAGGAGGCGGACGGCGTCGATGCGGCCAAGAACCTGCGCGAGCGGGTGCTGATCATCGGCTTCGGCCGCTTCGCCCAGGTGGTGGCCCAGCCCCTGCTGGCCCGCGATGTGGATGTGTCGATCATCGACATGGACGTGGAGATGATCCAGGCGGCCGGAAATTTCGGCTTCAAGGTCTACTATGGCGACGGCACCCGGCTGGACGTGCTGCGCGCCTCGGGGGCCGAGAAGGCCGAGACCATCCTCGTCTGCGTCGACAAGCAGGAGGACGCCGACAAGATCGTCGAGCTGGTCAAGGCCGAGTTCCCTCTGACCAAGCTGTTCGTCCGCGCCTACGACCGCGGCCACGCCATCCGTCTGGTGCAGGCGGGGGTCGAGTACCAGATCCGCGAGACCTTCGAGAGCGCCCTGGTGTTCGGCTATCAGGTTCTGATCGACCTGGGCTTCACGCATCAGGAGGTGGAAGAAACCATCGAGGACGTGCGCCGGCGCGACGAGGAACGGCTGGCCATCCAGATGGTCGAGGGCATCACCGGCGGACGGTCGCTGATGCGCGGGAACATCCGCACCACCAAGCCGGAGCCCTACATCAAGCCCGGTCGCAAGGGGCAGGCGCTTAACGAAGAGGCCGCCGAGGCGCTGGAAGAGGAAGAAGACGAGCGCGAGAAGACCGGCGCCTGATCGCCCTGGTCAGAAGAATTTCGGGATCGGACCCAGTTGCGGGGTCTGGTCCGGAAGATCGACGAACGCCTCGTCCACATAGCACCAGCCCCAGCCCTCGGGCGGGTCATAGCCCTCGATGATCGGGTGATGCGTGGCCTTGTGGTGGGCGGTGGCATGGCGGCTGGGGCTGTCGTCGCAGCAGCCGACGTGGCCGCAGGACCGGCACAGGCGCAGATGCACCCACCAGCCGCCGGTCTTCAGACATTCCTCGCAGCCCTTCGACTGCGGCGTGACCCGGTTGATGGTGCTGACGTGACCGCATGCCGCCATGGCGTGTCTCCCTGCCGTGGCGGGATGTTCGCGGCATGTCGCCGCTTTCGCAAGATGTCAGGATTGTGTCTGTGAGGGTTGTCGGTAAGGTCCCGCAGCTTTCGTTTCCAAGGACCCTGTAAATGAAGTTCCGCGCCGTATCGCTCGCCGCCCTTATCGCCGTCGCTTCGCCGACCCTCGCCTTCGCCCAGCATGCGGCTCACGCCAGCCATGCCGCCGCCCAGGCGCCGGAACTGCAGGCCGCGCCGGTGTCGGAGCTTGTGTCCGAGGTCAGCATCCCCTGGAGCCGCTTCCAGCTGGACAACGGCCTGACGGTGATCGTGCACGAAGATCGCAAGGCGCCGGTGGTGGCGGTTTCGGTCTGGTACAATGTCGGGTCCAAGGATGAGCCCGCCGGTTCGACCGGCTTCGCCCACCTGTTCGAACACCTGATGTTCGGCGGATCGGAGAATGCGCCGGGCAGCTACCTCGGCCGCATGCGCAACCTCGGGCCGTCGAACCTGAACGGCACGACCTGGTTCGATCGCACCAACTATTTCCAGACCGTCCCGACCCCGGCGCTGGAACAGGCCCTGTTCCTCGAAAGCGACCGCATGGGCTATCTGCTCGGCGAGGTCGGTCAGGACGTGCTCGATCTGCAGCGCGGCGTCGTCCAGAACGAGAAGCGTCAGGGCGACAACGAGCCCTACGGCCTGTTCGAGTACGCCCAGCTGGAGGCCCTCTTCCCGGAAGGCCACCCCTACCGCCACTCCACCATCGGCTCGATGGCTGATCTGGACGCCGCCAGCCTGGAGACGGTCCGCAATTGGTTCCGCGACAAGTACGGCCCGAACAACGCCGTCGTCGTCCTGTCCGGCGACATCGACGAGGCGACCGCCCGCCCGCTGATGCAGCGCTATTTCGGCGCCATCGCGCGCGGCCCGGTGAACACTCCGGCGGAAGCGGACGTGCCGACCCTGGCGGCGCCGATCGTCGGCACGATGCATGACCGGGTCGCCAACACCCGCCTGACCCGCAGCTGGGCCGTGCCGGGTCTGCTGAGCGATGACGCCGTGCCGCTGGCGGTCGCCGCCCAGGTGCTGGGCGGTCTGGCCTCCTCGCGTCTGGACACCCAGCTGGTCCGTGACGAACAGGCCGCCGTGTCGGTGTCCGCCTCGATGTCGGACTTCCATCGCGTCGGCATCTTCGACATCGCGGTCAATGTGAAGCCCGGTCAGGACGCCGCCGAGGTGGGCCGTCGTCTGGACGCCATCGTCGCCGACTTCATCGCCAACGGTCCGACCGAGGAAGAGGTCTCCCGCGTCGCCACCCAGTATGTCTCGCGCCGCATCCAGAGCCTGGAGCAGGTCAACGGCAAGGCCAATGTGCTGGCCGAGGGCCAGCTGTATGCGGGCGATCCGGACCACTACAAGAAGGAGCTGGCCGAGTACGCCTCGGTCACGCCGGCTCAGGTCACCGCCGCCATGCAGCGCTGGCTGACCCGCCCGGTGTTCGACATGACCATCGCCAATGGCGAGCGTGAAGCCTACGTCGAGGCCGCTGCCGCTCCGTCGGGCGCCACGCCGGTCCCGGCTGCCGAAATCCAGCGCGTGGCCCGCGATCCCATGCCGGAAATCGGTCAGGTGCCGGACCTGACCTTCCCGGCTGTCCAGCGCGCGGCCCTGCGCAATGGCGTGAACATCGTCTACGCCCAGGTCAACACCGTGCCGGTGACGCGCGTCGCCATCGAGTTCGACGCCGGCTACGCCGCTGATCGCGCCGACCGTCTGGGCGCCCAGGCGATGATGCTCGACCTGTTGGACGAGGGCACCACGACCCGCGACGCCAACCAGCTGGCCGAGGAGAAGGAACGTCTCGGCGCCTCGATCAGCCTCGGCGCGTCGATGGACCGGACGTCGGCCGAACTGTCGACCGTGACGGCCAACCTGTCGCCCGCCCTGACCCTGCTGGCGGACGTGGTGCGCAACCCCGCCTTCGCGCCGGCCGAGGTCGAGCGTATTCGCGCCTCGCGCCTGTCGGGACTGGCCAGTGAGCGGACCAACCCCGGCGCCATCGCCGCCCGCGCCCTGCCGCCCCTGATCTATGGTGAAGGCAGCCCTTACGGCCGCTCCTTCACCGGCACCGGCACCGACGCTGTCATCGAGGGCCTGAGCCGCGCCGATCTGGTCAGCGCCCATGACACCTGGATCCGCCCGGACAACGCGACCCTGTTCGTCGTGTCGGACCTGCCGCTGTCGGAGATCACGCCGCAGCTCGAAGCCGCCTTCGGCGACTGGCGCGCGCCCTCGACCGCCAAGGGGACCAAGGACTTCTCGTCCGCAGTCCCGGCGCCGACCAATCGCATCGTCCTGATCGACCGCCCGCAGTCGCCCCAGTCGCTGATCTACGGCGGCGCCGTCCTGCCGGTTTCGGGCACGGACGATCTGCTGGCGCTCAACGCGGCGAATGTGACGCTGGGTTCGGACTTCCTGTCGCGGATCAACTCGGACCTGCGTGAGACCAAGGGCTGGTCCTACGGCGTGCGCGGCGGGATCAACGCCTTCCAGCACCGTGTTCCGTACATCGTCAACGCCCCGGTTCAGGCCAACCGCACCGGTGAGTCCATCGCGGCCCTGATCGCCCAGTATGATCGCTTCCTTGAAACCGACGGCGTTTCGCCGACGGAACTCGAGCGCACGATCAACGGCAACACCCGGTCGCTGGCCGGCGGCTTCGAAACCTCGGCCCAGATCCTCGGCGCCCTGCGTTCCAACGCCCTGTACGGCCGCCCGGACAACTACCAGACGACCCTGGCCAGCCGCACCCGCGCGCTGACCGCCGCCCAGATGGACGCGGCCGCCCGTCGCGACATCCACCCCGACCAGTTCGTCTGGGTCGTGGTCGGCGACGCCTCGGTGGTCCGTCCGCAACTGGAAGCCCTCGGTCTGCCGATCGAGGAACAGCCGATCCGCTAAGGCTGAATGGAGGCCCGGCCGGTGATCCGGTCGGGCCTTCGACGCCTCTATCGGGGCGCCGCATCGCGTTCGGGGACGGTCTCGCCTATATAGCGCGCTCCTGACCTCCCGCCCGAACGTCCCCACCCGATCATGCCCACCCCACTGGACCG
>JAVHYH010000129.1 GCA_031119155.1 Brevundimonas sp. | reverse complement strand
CCCTCGCTGACCGGATTGATGGCGGCGGAGGCGAAGACGCCGGTCAGGACGGCGCCGACCATGCCGCCGATGCCGTGGATGCCGAAGGCGTCGAGGCTGTCGTCATACTTGAGCAGCTTTTTCAGCCAGACCGCGCCGGCATAGCAGGCCGGACCCGACAGGATGCCGATGAAGAAGGCGCCCTTGGGATCGACGAAGCCCGCCGCCGGGGTGATGCCGACCAGACCGGCGACGATGCCGGACAGCAGGCCCAGCAGGGTCGGGCGCTTGTGGTGGAACCACTCCACGGCGGTCCAGCCGATGGCGGCCGCGGCGGCGGCGAGGATGGTGTTCAGGGCCGCGACCCCGGCGATGGCGTCCGCCGCCCATGCCGAACCGGCGTTGAAGCCCAGCCAGCCCACGAACAGCAGGCCGGTGCCGATGGCGGTGAAGGCGAGGTTGTGCGGCGCCATGTTGTCCCGACCGAAGCCGTGCCGCTGGCCAAGCACGATGGCGGCGACCAGGCCGGCCACGCCCGAGTTGACGTGCACGACCGCGCCGCCGGCGAAGTCCAGAACGCCCCAGCTGCCCAGCCAGCCGCCGCCCCAGACCTGATGGCAGATCGGGGCATAGACGATCAGGTGCCAGAGGAAGAAGAAGAGGATGGAGGCCGAGAATTTTATCCGCTCGGCGAAGGCGCCGGCGATCAGGGCCGGGGTGATGATGGCGAAGGTCAGCTGGTAGGCGATCCACAGGAACTCGGGCAGTCCCGGCGCCGCCGCGAAGGCCGTGGTCGGGGTGACGCCGTTGAGGAACAGCGCCTCCAGACTGCCGATATAGGGATTGGTCGCCTCGCCCGAGACGCCGAACGACAGGCTGTAGCCGACGACGAACCAGAGCACGGTCACGATGGCCAGGGCCGCGGTCGAATGGGCGATGGTGGCGATGACGTTCTTGCGCCGGACCATGCCGCCATAGAACAGGGCCAGGCCCGGCAGGGTCATCAGCAGGACCAGCGCGGTCGAGGTCAGGATCCAGGCCGAGGAGGCCTCGTTCAGCTCCAGCGGGGCCTGGTGGGCGAGCAGTGGAGCAGTCGGCGCGGCGAGCGCGGGACTGGCCGCCGCCAGACAACAGAGGGCGGCGAGGGCAAGCGATTTACGGATCATGGGCGCGGCGTCCGAAGGGCAGGAATGTCAGATATCCGGCCCGAACCCGCGTTCGACGCCGCGGAGAGGGATAGGAGCCTATTGCAGCGCCACAGGCAATTCATTTCGTGTGCGGTGCAAAACTTATCGCCTTCCTGCGTCAGTGCGGGTTTGCTCGGCCATCCGTGCAAGCCTCTGCCCCCCAGGCTCGCACCTGCGAACGGTCGCGGCGAAGATTACAAAAACGCAACGTCAATCCGCTTGCGGGCCGTTCGCAGACGGCTACCACTGTCGCGCCCACGCGGTCTTTGAAGCGCCGGGCTGTCTCACTTTCAGGGGGTGCCTGCATGCGTTCGATCCGTCCCATCCTGCTGGGAGGCGCCGCCGCGGCCGTCCTTCTGGCGTCCGGCGCCGTCCAGGCCCAGGTTCCCGTCGCTGTCGCGGCCGCGCCGGCCGCGCAGGAGCGTCTGGCCCCGCTGCCGGACGTGGACATTCCCTACACCCGCTTCGTCCTGCCCAACGGCCTGACCGTGATCGTCCACGAGGACCACAAGGCCCCGATCGTGGCGGTGAACATCTGGTATCACGTCGGCTCCAAGAACGAGCCGACCGGCCGTTCGGGCTTCGCCCACCTGTTCGAACACCTGATGTTCAACGGGTCGGAAAACTTCAACGACGACTTCTTCAAGGGCACGGAGCGTCTGGGCGCGACCGATCAGAACGGCACCACCAGCCAGGACCGCACCAACTATTTCCAGAACGTGCCGACCTCGGCGCTGGACAGCATCCTGTGGCTGGAGAGCGACCGGATGGGGCACCTGCTGGGCGCCGTCGATCAGGCCCGCCTCGATGAGCAGCGCGGCGTCGTGCAGAACGAGAAGCGCCAGGGCGAGAACCAGCCCTACGGCCGCGTCTGGGAAGCGATCACGAACGCCACCTATCCGGCGGATCACCCCTATGGTCACAGCGTGATCGGCTCGATGGAAGACCTCGACGCCGCCAGCCTCGAGGACGTGCAGACCTGGTTCCGCACCTGGTACGGCCCGGCCAACGCTACCATCGTTCTGGCCGGCGACATCACCCCCGAACAGGCGCGCGCCAAGGTCGAGCAGTATTTCGGCGACATCCCGCCCGGGCCGCCCGTCACCCATCCTCAGCAGATGATCGCCCGCATGACCGGCGCCCAGCGCGAGGTAATGCAGGACCGCGTCGGCCAGCCGCGCCTGTACAAGGTGTGGAACGTGCCGCCCGCGGGCGAGGCCGACACCGACTATCTGGGCCTGCTGGGCGACATCCTGTCGTCGGGCCGTAACTCGCGCCTCTACAAGCGTCTGGTCTTCGATGACCAGATCGCCACGGGCGTGTCGGCCGGCGTCTCGGAAGGCGAGATCGGCAGCCAGTTCCTGGTCACCGTGACGGCCAAGCCGGGTCAGGACCTGGCCGCCATCGAGGCCATCGTCGACGAGGAAATGGCCCGGCTGCTGCGCGACGGCCCGACCGCCGAGGAGATGGAGCGCGCCCGCACCTCGAACGGCGCCGGCTATGTCCGCGGTCTGGAGCGGATCGGCGGCTTCGGCGGCAAGTCGGACCGTCTGGCCGAAAGCCAGGTCTTCCACGGCGACCCGGGCGCCTGGCGCGTCAGCTACCAGCGCATCCTGGCGGCGACCCCGGCCAATCTGACGGCCGCCGGTCGCGGCTGGCTGCAGGACGGCAGCTACAGCCTGGAGGTGGTGCCCTTCCCGGACTACGCCGCCTCGGGTGAAGGCGTGGATCGCAGCCAGATGCCGACGCCGCAGCCGGCGCCGCTGGCGGACTTCCCGACCATCGAGCATGCGACCCTGTCGAGCGGGCTGAAGGTGATGTTCGTGCCGCGCACCGCGGTGCCGACCGTCAGCCTGAACCTGATCTTCGACGCCGGCTCGGCGGTGGATCCGGCCGGTCAGCAGGGCGCCGCCGTCCTGACCTCGACCGTGCTGACCAACGGCACCGAGACCCTCGACGCGCTGGAAATCAGCGACCGCCTGCAGATCCTGGGCGCCACCCTGGGCGCCGGTTCGGGCGTCAACTCGACGACTGTCAGCATGACGGCCATCGAGTCGCGCATCGAGCCGTCGCTGGCCCTGTTCGCCGACGTGGTCCAGAACCCGGCCTTCCGCGCCGAGGACTTCCAGCGCGGTCAGGCCCAGCAGATCTCGGGCATCCAGCAGTCGAACCGCAACCCGGGCGCCATCGCCAACCGGGTGCTGTCGGCCCAGCTGTACGGCGCCGAGAACCCCAACGGTCGCCCGGTCTCGGGGACGGAAGCGTCGGTCGGCGGCCTGACCCCGCAGGCGCTGCACGCCTATCACGACGCCTGGTTCCGTCCGGACAACGCCACCCTGGTGGTGGTCGGAGACACCAGCCTGGCCGAGCTGCAGCCGCAGCTGGAGCGGGCCTTCGCCCGTTGGCGCGCGCCGTCGTCGGCCCTGCCCGCGCGTCCGGAAACGCCGGCCCTGCCGGCCGCTCCGGCGACGCCGCGCATCCTGATCGTGGACCGCGCCGGACCGCAGTCGATGATCTTCGGCGGTCGCATCGCCCCGGCCTTCGACTCGCAGACCCAGGCCGCCATCGAGACGATGAACTCGGCCCTCGGCGGCGCCTTCACCAGCCGGATCAACATGAACCTGCGCGAGGACAAGCACTGGTCCTACGGCGCCTCGGGTGGCGTTCGCACCGCGCGTGGCGACCGGGCCTATGTGGTCAGCGCCGGGGTCCAGTCGGACAAGACGGCCGAAAGCCTGGTCGAGCTGCGTCGTGAATTGACCGACGTGGTCGGCGGTCGCCCGCTGACCGAGACCGAGCTGGCCGCGGCCCGCGCCAATCTGGTTCAGGGTCTGGCCGGCGAGTGGGAGACCAACGCCTCCATCGTCAGCGACATGGCCCGCATGGTGACCTTCGGCCTGCCGGAGGACTTCTATGACAGCTACGCCGCCGGGGTGAACGCCACCACGCCGGCCTCGGCCACGGAAGCCGCCCGCTCGATCGTCGGCGCCGGCCCCACGACCTGGGTCATCGTCGGCGACCGCGCCCAGATCGAACCGAAGATCCGCGCTCTGGGCTTCGGCGACGTTCAGGTGGTCGATGTGAACGGCAACCCGGTTCCGTAAGCCGCGTCACAGGCAGATACAGAGAAGGCGGGACCAGCGATGGTCCCGCCTTTTTTGTTCATCGGACTGAAACGCGGGTCAGCCGCGCTTCTTGCCGAACAGCTTTTCGGCGTTGAGGGCGCCGGGGCCGGCGAAGACGAAATACAGGAAGACGAAGCAGTACAGGATGGCCGCGTCGCCGCCGTTGTTGACCGGGAAGGGGTTCTGCGGGGCGTGGGCGAGGAAGTAGGCGGCGGCCATGGTCCCCGAGGCGACGAAGGCGGCCGGACGGGTGAAGAGGCCCAGCGCGATCAGCAGGCCGGTGACGATCTCGATCAGGCCGGCGAAGGCGCCGGGATTGTCGAGCGCCAGACCCGAGCCGGCGCGCTCGCCCAGCGGGAAGGACAGGAATTTCTGGGTGCCGTGGGCCAGGAAGAGCAGGCCGGACATGATCCGCAGGGCGCCGAGGGCCAGCGGGGCGTTTTGTGAGAGGAAGCGCGAGGACGCCATGGATGGGGGCTTTCAGGTTATTGGTAACTACCAGTGTTGCCGATCTAGGCGCAGCTTCGCCGTGACGCAAGGGCCGGTCAGGATCAGACCTGGTAGAAGTCGCGATACCAGTCGACGAAGCGCCGGACGCCGACGTCGATGGGGGTGGACTGGCGGTAGCCGAGGGCGGCCTCGGTCTCGCTGACGTCGGCCTCGGTGCGGGCGACGTCGCCGTCCTGCACCGGCATCAGGTTGAGCTCGGCCTTGCGGCCCAGCGCCTCTTCCAGCACCTCGATGTAGCGCATCAGCTGCTCGCGACGACCGGCGCCCAGGTTGAGGATGCGCCAGGGGGCGACGCCGCTGGTCGAGGGGTTGGGCGCCTGGGCGTTCCAGTCGGGATCGATGGTCGCGGGATTGTCGAGCGCAGCGACCACGCCGGTGACGATGTCGTCGACGAAGGTGAAGTCCCGCTCCATCTGGCCGTGGCCATAGACGTCGATCGGACGGCCTTCGAGAATGGCTTTCGTGAACTTGAACAGGGCCATGTCCGGGCGGCCCCACGGTCCATAGACGGTGAAGAAGCGAAGCCCCGTCGAGGGGAAGCCGAACAGGTGGGAATAGGAGTGGGCCATCGCCTCATTGGCGATCTTGGTCGCCGCATAGACGGTCAACGGGTGGGCCACGCCCTGTTTGACCGAGAAGGGCAGGGAGCCGTTGGCGCCGAAGGCCGAGCTGGTCGAGGCGAAGACGAGGTTCTCGGTCTTCACCGCCCGGGCGCCCTCGAGGATGGTCAGGAAGCCGACGACGTTGGAGTCGATATAGCTCTCGGGCTGTTCGAGGCTGTAGCGGACGCCCGCCTGCGCGCCGAGGTGGACGATGCGGCGCGGCGCATGCTGCGCGAACAGGGCGGCCATGCCGTCGCGGTCGGCCAGATCCAGCGTGTGATGGATGTAGTTCGGGTTGGCCTGAAGCCGTTCCAGCCGGGCCTGTTTCAGCGCCGGGTCATAGTAGCTGTTGAGGTTGTCCACCCCGACCACGGTCTCGCCGCGCGCCAGCAGGCGCTGCGCCGTGTGGAAGCCGATGAAGCCGGCCGAGCCGGTGACGAGGACAGGTCCGGAAGTCATGTCCCTGCGTTACTCCGGCTTACGCGGGTGCGCCAGAGAGCGGTGACAGCACCCGGCCGGAGAGCGGCTCCAGCGGGCCTTCGTCGCCGTTCACCGCTTCGATCACCCGCCAGCCCGCAGGCGGGGTCCAGGCGACCGTGCGGTGGCCGAGGTTGAAGACGCAGAGCAGGCGGGCGTCGCCGTGGCTGCGCTCGAAGATCAGCAGGTTGTCGGGGGCGTCGAGGATGTGCATGTCGCCACCCATCAGGGCCAGATGGCTCTTGCGGAAGGCGATCAGGCTGCGGGTCAGAAGCAACTGGGAGCCGGCGTCGGTCTCCTGCCGGTCCACGGCCAGCGGCAGGTGGCGAGGGTCGATGGGGAGCCAGGGCTCGGCGGTCGAGAAGCCGGCGTGGGGCGCGTCCGCCGACCAGGGCATGGGGGTGCGGGCGCCGTCACGGCCCAATGTCTTCGGCCAGTTGGCGATGGCCTCCGGATCGACCAGCCGTTCGAACGGCACATCGGCCTGCGGCAGGCCCAGTTCCTCGCCCTGGTAGAGGAAGAGGTTGCCGCGCAGGCAGACCAGCAGCAGGGCCATCATCCGGGCCATGGCTGACAGGTCGCGGCCCTCGGCCCAGCGGGAGACGGCGCGCGGGGCGTCGTGGTTCGAGAAGGGCCATGAGGGCCAGCCCTGACCGGGGCGGCCGGTCCAGACGGCGGCGGTTCGCTTGACCAGATCGGGGGTCAGGGCAGGGGCATACAGATAGGTGAAGCCGTAGGCGCTGTTCAGTGCGTCATCGCCCTCGGTGTAGGCCTGCATCTCGTCGTCGGCGCGGTCGCCCGGCACCTCGGCGACGGTGAAGCGGCCGCCGACGCTGTCGGTCAGGGCGCGCAGGCGCTTGAGGAAATCGACGATGCCCGGCTGGGACTGGTTGTGGAGCTTGTCCTGGAAGTCGAAGGGCCGGGTGCGCGGGCCGCCCGGCGGCAGGGGCGGATTGTCGGTCAGGGCCGGATCGTGCATGGCGAAATTGATCGCGTCGAGGCGGAAGCCGTCCACGCCCCGGTCCAGCCAGAAGCGCACCACGTCCAGCAGGGCGTCCTGCACCGCCGGGCTGTGCAGGTTCAGCTGCGGCTGCTCGGGCAGGAAATTGTGCATGTAGTACTGGCCGCGCCGCGCGTCCCACGTCCACGCCGGGCCGCCGAAGACCGACTGCCAGTTCGACGGCGGCGATCCGTCCGGCTTCGCGTCGGCCCAGACGAACCAGTCGGCCTTTTCGTTGTCGCGGCTCTGGCGGCTTTCGGCGAACCACGCATGCTGGTCCGAGGTGTGGGCGAAGACGAGATCGATTAGCAACTTCAGCCCCAGATCGTGGGCGCGGGCGATCAGGGCGTCGAAGTCCGCCAAGGTCCCGAACACCGGATCGACGCTGCAGTAGTCCGAGATGTCGTATCCGAAGTCCTTCATCGGTGAGGCGTAGAAGGGGCTGAGCCAGACGGCGTCGACGCCCAACCGGTCGATGTGATCCAGCCGGGCGGTGATCCCCGGCAGGTCGCCGACGCCGTCACCGTTCGTGTCGGCGAAGCTGCGCGGATAGACCTGATAGACGACGGCGGCGCGCCACCAGTCCGGGGTCTCGACAAGCGGATCGGTCACATCAGGCCCCCGGGGTCTCGAGCGGTCGCTCGGGCCGGGTGATCCGGCCCCCCATCTTCCTCGTCCTTTCGGCTCCGGCAAGGGGCTGGCCAGGTCGTCGGACGGACCCACTTTTGGTTACGGGATTCCTCAAATCGCTGGACGCGAGGCCTTGCGGATGAAACCAAGGCCTCCACAAAGCCGTGCAAGATCGACCGCGGCCTGGGGAGAGAGATGACAGACCAACCGCAAACCGCCGGCCAGACCGCGCCGAAGGGCATGGGCGCGGCCTTCGCCTATGTGACCACCCTGTTCTTCGCCTGGGGCTTCGCGACCTCGCTGATCGATCCGCTGATCGCGGCGGTGAAGGGCGTGTTCGACCTGAACTACACCGAGGCGCTGCTGACCCAGTCGGCCTGGTTCGCGGCCTATGGCATCGTGTCCCTGCCCGCCGCCGCCGTGCTGGCGAAGCTGGGCTATGCCAAGTCGGTGGTCGGCGCGCTGGGGGTGATGGTCATCGGCGCCCTGATCGTGCCGCTGGCGACCCTGATCGACTTCTATCCGGGGGTTCTGTTCGCCCTGTTCGTGATCGCCGCGGGCGTGACCCTGCTGCAGGTGGCCGCCAACCCGCTGGCTGCGTCGCTGGGCTCGGCCAAGGGCTCGCACCTGCGCCTTGTGTTGTCGCAGGCCTTCAACGCGCTGGGCACGGTTCTGGGGCCGCTGCTGGGCGCCACCGTCATGCTGTCGGGCGGCATCTTCGCCGTCGGCGGCGTCAGCGCCCTGGCCTCCCCGACCGCCCTGCTGCTGATCCTTCTGGGCGTGGGCATGGGGCTGGTCGCCGGCCTGCTGATCGGCGCCCTGCGTCGTGACATCAAGGGCTGGCTGGCCGTCGGCGCCGCCATCGGCCTGGTGATCGGCTGGATCGTCTTCCTGCACAACTATGTGGGCAGCATGGGCGCCTATGCCGCCGCCGTGGCCCCGGAGGCCGCTCCGGCCGCCGCATCGACCGTGATCAGCCCGGAAGCGCGCGCCGCCACCCTGCGCAACATCGACACCATCTTCATCGGCCTGGCCGTCTTCTTCGCGGTGGTCGGGGGCTTCATCTGGAGCGTCCGCAAGCGCCTGACCGCCGCCAGCGCCGCCGCCTCGGCCGATCTGCCGGGCTCGCCGCTCAAGGCGCTGAAGTCGCCGTGGGCCCTGTTCGGTGCGCTAGGCATCTTCGTCTACGTCGGTTCGGAAGTGACCGTCGGCAGCCTGCTGACCAACTTCCTGCACTCGGACAGCGGCCTGAACCTCGGCATCCAGGACGCGGGCCGTCTGGTCGCCCTGTACTGGGCCGGCGCCATGATGGGCCGGTTCGCGGGCAGCGCCCTGCTGACCCGCATTCCGGCAGGCTGGCTGCTGGCGGTCTGCACCGCCGCCGCCGCCGGCCTGTGCCTGTTCGTGACCCAGTCCAGCGGCGTGAACGCCTCGTTCGCCGCCTTGCTGATCGGCCTGTTCAACTCGATCATGTTCCCGGCCATCTTCACCCTGACGCTGGAGCGCTCCACCGCGCCGACCTCGGCGATCTCGGGCCTGCTCTGCATGGCCATCTTCGGCGGCGCGGTCCTGCCGCCGCTGGCGGGACGCATGGCCGACATGGCGGGCCTGCACCTGGCCTTCTTCATCCCGGTGGCCGGCTACGTCATCCTGACGGTCTTCGCCGTCGTCGCCGCCCGGGCGAAGGTCCGGAACACCGGTGCGCCGGTGGCGACGGGCGGTCACTGACCGTCGGACGCGAACACTGAGTGACGAGGGCCGCCGGGGGAAACTCCGGCGGCCCTTTTCGTATGGGGCGGCAGGGCGGCAGGCAGCAGGCAGTAGGGAGTAGGCAGTAGGCAGTAGGCAGTAGGCAGTAGGCAGTAGGCAGTAGGCAGTAGG
>JAVHYH010000128.1 GCA_031119155.1 Brevundimonas sp. | reverse complement strand
GACGTCGAGAGCGATCTGGTCAAGCCGGACATCTACGAGGACGCGCCGGGCCACACCATCTGGACCGCCTATGAGGATCTGAACGAGGTGGCCGAGGCCATGTCGAAGGTGCTGGGCGACCCGAAGTCCACCGCCATCGTCTGGAAGCCCCAGTCGGACGTGCCGGTCACCGGCGAAGCCGTCGGCACCCTGTTCAAGCTGCTCGACGCGCTCGACGCCGAGGACGATGTCCAGAACGTCTATTCGAACGAGGACATCTCGGACGAGGACGCGGCGAAGTACGCGGGCTGATCGTCAGGCCAGATACGGCGCCTCCTCCAGCCAGCCCGAGGCGTGGCTGACCGGCCGACCGGGACGGCGCAGGCGTCTCAGGCCGTGCAGGGCGTCGGTCAGGTCCATCAGCTGTTCGTCGGACAGTTCCACGGCGGCGCGGATGACCTCGGCCTTGAGGGCGGCGAAGTCGTCCGGAGCCAGTCGGCGGTCGGGGTATCGCGGCATGGGACTCTCCTAGAAACGGGCCGAGAGGGCGAAGCCGAACCGGGTGCCTCCGCCCTGGGGGCGGGGATCATCGACGGCGCGGGCGCCCTCCAGTTCGATCATCACCCGATCGGCGATGGCGATGCGGACCCCGGCGCCGGCGGACATCAGGGACTCGGTCTGCTCCGCCAGCGGGCCGCGGGCGTTGACCCGCACCTCGCCGCCGTCGGCGAAGGCATAGACCTCGCTGCCCGCGAAGGGGCGGGGCGTGAAGCCGGGCCGCCAGGCGGTTTCGATCTTGGCGCCGTAGCCGCTGTCGCCGACCAGAAGTCCCGAGCCGAAGCCCCGGCCGAAGTCCGTGCCGCCCAGGCTGAACAGCTCCGCCGTCGGCGCGCGATCCTCGGAATACTGCATGGCCAGGGCGCCGCTGACCCGCACGCTCCGGCCGAAGGCGCGGGCGCCGTCGATCCGGCCGTTGACCTTGGTGAAGTCCGCCTCCGCCGTCGGGTCCACCTCGGCGCCCAGCCCGTCGATGCCCCGGCTCAGGGTCAGGCTGGCGTTCAACGACGACCGGGGGCCGGTCAAGCCATAGGCCGCCGAGCCGCGCAGGGCCCGGACCTTCTCGGTGGCGACCAGATTGCCGAACACGGCATTGTCGCTGTCCAGCCCGTCCAGTCCGGCGCTGAGCACCAGATTGCGGCGATAGCTGCGGATCATCGGCCAGCTGACCACTCCGCCGAAGGAGGTGGCGTCGCCGTCCAGTCCGTCGACGCGGGTGCGCAGGCGTCCGGCGCTCAGGGTCACGGCCATGCCGTCGCCGCCGATCGGCTGCCGGTGCGACAGGCTCAGATACTGGAACCGGTCCGGGTCGGTCGGCACGGTCAGGGCCAGCCGGGTCTGGTCGCCCATGCGGAAGCCGCCGTTCAGGATGATCGCGCCGGTGAACTGGGTCCGGCCCAGCGCCTGCGAGCCGCGATTGTTGATGTCGGTCTCGAAGACCCAGCGCGAGAAGTTAACGTCAAAGCCCAGGTCGACCGCGCCGGGCGTCGCCGACGGCACGCTCTCCAGCGTCGTCTTGGCGCCGGGAATGTCGGCGACCAGCGACAGATAGCGCTCCGACGTCTCGCGGGTCAGCGGCGCCTCGGCGGCCAGCCGGCCGGCGTACTGGCGCAGCAGCTCCACATCGGGGTCGGTGTCTCCATAGATGGCGACGCGCCCGACCTTGCCGGGGGCCGCCGTGATGCGAACGAGGCCGGACGCGGACTCCCGCGTGTCGATGGCGACGATAGGCAGGGCGGCGTGCTGGCCCAGGGCGCCGCTGACCGCCGCGCGCAGCCGGGCCAGACCGTTCAGGTCCAGCGTCTCGCCGATGAAGGGTTCCACCGCGCGGCGGATCTCCCCCTCGACCGCAGGCGCGGTGCGGATGTCGACGGCGCGCAGCACGAAGGGCGCGATCGGCGCCTCCGCGGACGCCGCCTCCGGCGACAACGGGGCGCGCTCCGACGCATCGGGCAGGGGCGCGGCGCGGTCCAGTCGGCCGCGATCGACGATCAGTCCGTCCTGCGGGCCGCCCGGGCCACTGGCCGGCGTCGTCATCATCAGGGCGGCCAGCAGGGCGGGCGCAATCATTCAGTCTTCCTTGTCAGGGCAGGGAGGGACGGGCGACGCCTTTCAGCGCCGCCCGCCGGTCCGTTCAGTCGCCGGTCCGTCAGTTGCCCGGACGGCGCAGGCCGCCCAGAAGGCCGCCGACGGTTCCGGTCACGCCGCCCAGCACGCCGCTGGTGGCGCCGGTTCCCGTGCCCGAGCCGGTCGCGCCGCCCAGGACGCCGCCGACCGTTCCGGTCACGCCGGTGACCACTCCGCCGACCGGATTGGCGCCGCCGGCGACCGCGCCGCCGTTGACGCCCAGTCCGAGCGGCTGGCCGTTCGACAGCACATTGCCGGTGACCGCCGTGCCCGAGGCGCTGCCCGACGACAGGACGTTCAGGTCGATCGCCGGATTGCCGCTGCCCGAGCCGATCAGCTGGCTGCCGCCGACCGTCACGCCCAGCAGGCCGTTGGCCTGACCGCTCGCATTGCCGACCGCAGTGGTTGGGGTGCCGGTCGACACCGTGGCCACCGAGCCGCCCGACAGCACGCCGACCGTGGCGACGCTGCCCGTCTGCTGGGTCGGCGACAGGACGCTGACGCCCAGCGGGCCGCCGTCTCCGTTCGCGCCCAGGATGGTGCGGTCGCCGACGCTGACACGGCCCAGACCGTCGGTCAGGTCATTCAGGCCGGTGGTCTCGCCGAGATCGGCCAGGCCGGGAAGGCCGGGCGAGCCGGGGGCGCCGGGCTGGCCGGGGGCGCCGGGTTCTCCCGGCTCGCCGGGTGCGCCCGCCGCGCCGTCGAGGCCGAAGCCGCCGCCGCCCGCCAGTGAATAGGTCCGGCTTCCGCTGCAGGCGGTCATCATCAGGGCCGCTGCTGCAATCCCGCAGCAGATCAATGTCTTGCTGGTTCCTTTGGTTGTGTCACGCATGGGTCTCTCCTTCCACGAGCCGAAAAGAAGAGTGGCGTCATGTTGTTCCCGTGGTGATTTCAGTAATCACGGGTTTGTCATGGCGTTCATTTTTCTTTAGTTTGTCATTAACCTCGTGCTCTCTGTAAAAACAAAAGCAAATCTCGCTTTTGAAGACTTTCCGGCTATCGGTATTAACTACGTGACGATTACTCAGGAAGGTTACGTGAGGCCGAAATCGGGCTCCAGGCGCCGCATTCTGCAGGGTGGGCTCTCCCGGATCGCGGGCCGTCAGCTGCGACGTTGCAATAACCGCCCGGGGCCTTCAGAGGTGGGCGGGGGACCGACATGAGCCATTACGACGACACCGCGCCCGCAAGCGACCGAAAGGGCCTCCTCAAGGCCTGGCTCATCGGCGTGACGCTGGCCGTCGCCGGGGGCGTGTCGCTGGTCCATCTGGTCGGCGAGTACCGCGCGGCGACGCCCTGGCGCGAAGCCCGCGCCGCCGAATACGCCCGCGAACGAGAGGCGCGTGACAAGGCCGAGGCCGAAGCCGCCGCTCCGAAACCGCCCCCGGCTCCCGTGCAGGGGCCTGTCGAATGGGTGGTCGAACCGGTCTGGCCCCGGCTGACGACCGAAAGTCTGCCCGAGGGCGTGAATCAGGTCGCCGTCCGCTTCGACTGCAAGCTCGATCAGCAGGGCGTGTTGTCCGACTGCAAGGGGACCGAGACGCCGGCCGGGACCGGCCTGTCGGATCGCCTGTCGCCCGCTCTGGTTCCGGCCCGGATGAAGCCGATGCAGGTGGACGGCCGTCCCGTCCGCAGCACCGTCAACTTCACCGTCGCCTTCTCGACCGGGCGGGATGAGGCCGCGACGCCCCCGCCGCCCGTCCCGGTTCCGCCCCCGCCTGCACCCGCGCCCTCGCCGACCCCCGCCCCCTGAGCCGGAACCGCCACGCTCGGCTCCCGTTGCTCGGGCATGACCGTCAATGAGTTGCCCGCCTTCACCCTGCCCCTGCTCGCCTCCGTTCTGGCGGGCGGCCTGATCGGGTTCGAGCGGGAGTGGCGCGGGCGGGCCGCGGGCTTCCGCACCCACATCCTCGTCTGCCTCGCCTCGGCCCTGCTGATGGAGTTGGCCGTCACCCAGGGGGCGTGGCGCTTCATGCCGGTCGAGGGGGCGCAGGTCATCGCCGATCCCGCCCGCCTGGCCCACGGCGTCCTGACCGGCATCGGCTTCCTGTGCGCCGGGGTGATCTTCCGCGCCGGCTTCTCGATCCACGGCCTGACCACGGCGGCCTCGCTGTGGATCACCGCCGCCATCGGCCTCCTGTTCGGCGCGGGCCTGTTCGGGCTCGGTCTGGTCGGGACGCTCCTGACGGTGCTCATCCTGATCGCCTTGCGGCTGGTCAATCGCCGCCTGCCGCAGCACGCGGTGGTGGACGCCGAGATCGTCTGGCGGCGTGACGCCGTCGGCGCCGAGGACCGCATCGAGGCGGCGCTCGCCGGCCTCCGCCGCTCCGCTACCGCCGACCGGTTCGAGCTGATCGACGACGGCTCCAAACTGCGCCGCAGCTTCCGCTTCCGCATCGAGGGCGAGCCCGCGCTCAAGGCCCTCGGCGCCCGCCTGCGCGGCATCGACGGCGTCGTGGGCTATTCGCTGGATCCCCGCGACGACTGACCGCCGCTTGCCCGTCGCGCCAAAGCGGGCCTACGCTCGGGATTCGTCTGTTTGCGGAGCGAATTCGGATGGGGTGGGAACTGGTCTGGCCGGTGATCGGCGCCATGACGATCGGGGGGCTGATCGGGGTCGAGCGCACCTATCACGGCCACCCGGCGGGCTTCCGCACCCACATCCTCGTCTGCCTGACCAGCTGTGTCCTGATGCTGGCCGCCATGCATCAGGCGACCTGGAGCTTCATCGCCCTGCCGGGCCAGAATGTGGTCATCGACCCCACCCGGATGTCACACGGCCTGCTGACCGGCATCGGCTTCCTCTGCGCGGGTGTGATCTTCCGCGAGGGCTTCTCGGTTCACGGCCTGACCACGGCGGCGTCCCTGTGGGTGACCTCGGCCATCGGCGTGCTGTTCGGCGTCGGCATGCTGCCGCTGGCCCTGCTGGCGGCGGGGGCGACGCTGGCGGTGCTCGGCGTCCTGCGTCTGGCCGACGCCAAGCTGCCGCACGTCGGCGTCGTCGATGTGGTGCTGAAGTGGCGGCGCAACAGCGCTCCGGGCGAGGCGAGGGTCCGCAACCTCCTGCGCGATTCCGGCATGCGGGTGGTCCGGCTCGGCCACGTCATTTCGCAGGACGGCAAGCTGCATGAGCATCATCTGAAGGTGAAGGGCCCCATGCCGCTGGACATCGACGGTCTGGTCGAACGCCTGTCCGCCGAGGACGACCTGCCCGCCTTCTCGGTCCTGCCCAGAGACGAATAGGGGACGAATGAGCCTAAGTGCAGAAGGCGACGGCGGCGTCCACGAACACCGCCAGCCCGTTCAGGCTCCACAGCCACAGGCCCAGCCCCGCCAGCAGGGCCAGTCCCACACCGATCAGCAGCTTGCGCATCATTCCGCCGGGACCGTTTCAGGCCGCACCAGCGGCGCCTCGCGGATCGGCAGGTTGGCGACCGCCGCCAGCAGGCCCAGCCCGATCGAGACCAGCCAGATCAGCAGGTAGGACCCGGTCGCGTCGAAGGCCACGCCCGCCGTCCAGGCGCCCAGAAACGCCCCGACCTGATGGCTCAGGAAGACGATCCCGCCCAGCGCCGACAGGTGCCGCAGCCCATAGATCTGCGCCACCAGCCCGTTGGTCAGCGGCACCGTACCCAGCCACAGGAAGCCGAACACCGCCGCGAAGATCAGCACGCTGGCCGGCGAGATCGGCGCCAGCAGGAAGACCGCGATGCCGACAGCCCGCAGCGCATACAACAGGGCCAGCAGCCCTTTTTTCGACCGCTTCGACCCCCAGGCGCCCCACAGCCACGAACCCAGGATGTTGAACAGGCCGATCAGCGCCAGCGACCAGGCGCCGACCTCCACCGGCAGGCCCTGATCGCGGATGTAGGACGGCAGGTGGGTGCCGACGAAGGCGATGTGGAAACCGCAGACGAAGAAGCCCGCGTTCAGCAGCCAGAAGGACCGGTCGTTGAACGCCTCCTTCAGCGCCTCGCGGATCGGCGGCCCGTCCTGCGCGCTGATCGCCGCCGGCGGCTTGCCCGCCACGCCCAGCGCCAGTGGGATGATCAGGGCGATCAGCCCGCCCATGACGAACAGGGTCCAGCGCCAGTCCAGTGCGTCCAGCAGGCCCTGCGCCGCGGGCACCACCAGAAACTGCCCGAACGAGCCGCCCGCCGTGACGATGCCGAAGGCCAGCGTCCGCTTGTCCGCCGGCACGATCTTCCCGACCGCGCCCAGAATGACGGTGAAGGTGCAGCCCGCCATCGCCAACCCGACCAGGGCGCCGAAGCCGATGGCCAGTCCCAGCGCGCTGGTCGCCATCGCCGCCACGGCCAGTCCGACGACATAGACAAGCGCCCCGACCACGGCGACCTTGCCCGCGCCATGCCGGTCCGCCCACGCCCCGACGAAGGGCTGCAGCAGGCCGAACAGCAGGTTCTGCCCCGCCACGATCAGGCCGAAGGTCTGGCGGTCCACATCGAGTTCAAGCCCCAGCGGGCCGAGGAACAGGCCGAACGACTGCCGCACCCCCATCGACAGGGTCACGATCACCGCCCCGGCCAGGATCATGATCCAGACGCGGTTCGACAGCTTCGATGCGACGGCTTCAGACATGGGTTTCGACCTCCTTCAGCAGGGCGATCAGGGCCGCCTCGCGGTCGCCCAGTGTCGCGGACACCTTCGCCTGCGCCGCGCGCCAGTGGGGCAGGGCGTCAGTCAGCTTTTCCAGCCCGGCGGGCGTCACCGACAGCCGCTGCGCCCGCGTGCCTGTCTCCGCCGCCGTCGCGATCCAGCCCGCCTTTACCAGCGGCTGCAGGATGCGCCACAGGGCGCTCTTCTCATGCGCTGTCGCCTCGGCCAGTTCGACCAGCGTCGGCGTCTCCATCCGCGCCAGCGTCCGCGTCACCGAGAACTGCGTCACCGTCAGCCCCACCGGCGCCAAGGCCTCGTCATAAAGCCGCGTCAGCGCGCGCGAGGTGCGGCGCAGGCGGCCGCAGATGCAGGGACCAATGTCTTCCATTGCATATGCAAAACACAATGGCGTTGCATATGCAATCCAACTTGCGTGCGTCCGGTCATTGTCCGTTAGGCATCTCTCGGGCAAAAGGGAACGGATGGCGAACGAAGCGACTCGGATCATCGGGCTGGACCCCGGCCTCAGACGCACCGGATGGGGCGTGATTTCGGCCGAGGGCTCGCGCCTGCGCTGGATCGCGCACGGCGTGGTCACCCCGCCCGAGAACGCCCCCTTCGCCGAGCGCCTGCTGCACCTGCTGGACGCGGTCACCGCCCTGTGCGGCGACTACGGCTGCGAGGAGGCGGCGGTCGAGGAGGTCTTCGTCAACGTGAATCCGTCCTCGACGCTGAAGCTGGGCCACGCCCGCGCCGCGGTCATGCTGGCGCCGGCGAAATGCGGCCTGCCGGTCGCGGAATATTCGCCCAATCTCATCAAGAAGGCGGTGGTCGGCGCCGGCCATGCCGACAAGGGCCAGATCGCCTTCATGGTCAAACGCCTGCTGCCGACCTCCGGCGACGCCAAGGCCGACGCCGCCGACGCCCTGGCCGTCGCCATCACCCACGCCCAGCTGCGCAAGCGGGCGCTTCTCGAGACCCTGCGAGGCGCGGCATGATCGGTCGTCTGCGCGGCGTTCTGGCCGAGGTCGAACAGGATCACTGCCTGCTGGACTGCATGGGTGTCGGCTATGTCGTGGCCTGTGGCGCGCGGACTCTCGGTCGTCTCCCTGCGCCCGGCGACGAGGCGACCCTGCACATCCATTCGCAATGGAGCGAGGACGCCGGTCCGCGCCTCTACGGCTTCCTGACCCGCGACGAGCGCCGGGCCTTCACCACCATGCTGGCCATCCAGGGCGTCGGTCCCAAGGCGGCGCTGGGAGTGCTCGACGTCCTGCCGCCCGGCGAACTGGCCTCCGCCGTCGCGCGCGAAGACAAGGCCGCGGTCGCCCGCGCCAACGGCGTCGGCCCCAAGCTGGCCCTGCGCATCGTCACCGAGCTGAAGGGCAAGTCGCTGGGTGAGGCCTCCTTCACCCCGACCGCCCCCGGTGTCCACATCGAGCCCGCCGCCGCCCCGGTCCCCAGCCTGACCGGCGAGGCCGTCTCGGCCCTGCTCGGCCTCGGCATGCCCGAGGTCAACGCCCGCCGCGCCGTCGATCAGGCCCTGATCCGGCTGGGTGATGAGGCTGACCTGTCAGCGGTGATCCGCGCGGCCCTGCAGGAGCTGGGGCGGTGATTTCCAATTTCCGCTCATCCCGGCGAAAGCCGGGACCCAGTGTTTTGGGTGATGGCGAGTCGAAGGGCGGCCTTCGGACGGTAGTCCTGAAGCGCCATAGCCTTTCTGGACAGGACTGGGTCCCGGCTTTCGCCGGGATGAGCGGGTGTGTGCATGACTGACGAAAGACTGGTGGACCCGTCAGCCGCCCCCGGCGAAGCCTACGACCGCGCCCTGCGCCCCCAGACCCTGTCGGAGTTCGTCGGGCAGGAGCAGGCCAAGGGCAATCTGCAGGTCTTCATCAACGCCGCCCGCAATCGTCAGGAGGCGCTGGATCACGTCCTGCTGTTCGGCCCGCCCGGCCTCGGCAAGACCACGCTGGCCCAGATCGTCTCGCGCGAGCTCGGCGTCGGTTTCCGCGCCACCTCCGGCCCCATCCTCGCCAAGCCCGGCGATCTGGCGGCCATCCTGACCAATCTCGAACCGCGCGACGTGCTGTTCATCGACGAGATCCACCGCCTCAGCCCGCAGGTGGAAGAGATCCTCTATCCGGCGATGGAGGATCACGTCCTCGACCTGATCATCGGCGAGGGGCCGTCGGCCCGTTCCGTCCGCATCGATCTGGCGCCTTTCACCCTGGTCGGCGCCACGACCCGCGCGGGCCTGCTGGCCACGCCCCTGCGCGACCGGTTCGGCATCCCGCTGCGGCTTGAGTTCTACACCCCGCAGGAGCTGACCCGCGTGGTCATCGGCACGGCGCGCAAGATGGGCGCGGCCATCACCGAGGACGGCGCCTTCGAGGTCGCGTCGCGCTCGCGCGGCACGCCCCGTATCGCCGGCCGCCTGCTGCGCCGGGTGCGGGACTTCGCCGACGCCGAGGGCGCGCCCGCCATCGACAAGCTGGTCGCCGCCCGCGCCCTGGCCCGGCTCGAAATCGACGAGGTCGGTCTCGATTCCAACGACCGCCGCTTCCTCAAGGCCCTGATCGAGAACTACGGCGGCGGCCCTGTCGGCATGGACACCCTCGCCGCCGCCATCGCCGAGGCGCGCGACGCGGTCGAGGACGTGATCGAGCCCTATCTGCTGCA
>JAVHYH010000127.1 GCA_031119155.1 Brevundimonas sp. | reverse complement strand
CGCTGGATGTCGCCCTTGGAGTCGGCGATGACCTTGCCGTGCTCGGACGACAGCATCTCGGCCAGCTCGTTCATGTTCGCCTCGACCAGACGCTTGAACTCGAACATCACCCGCGCGCGGCGCTGGGGATTGGTCGAGGACCAGCCGTCGAAGGCGGCCTGGGCGGCCTGCACCGCGCGATCAACCTCGCCGGTCGTCGCCAGCTGGACCCGGGCCTGGACCTCGCCGGTGTTCGGATTGAACACGTCGCCGAAGCGGCCCGAGGCGCCCGTGAACGACGCACCGTCGATGAAGTGATGGATGTCACGCATGATGAAGGCGTTTCCCTGAACCGAACTTATGTTCTTGTGGGGCGCGGTTTAGCGGGTGGCGTCGAAGGGCGCCAGCGTCGGGTCAGACCGCGGCGTCAAACAGGGCGTCGCGAGCGACGTCGGCCTTGAGCATGGGGAAGAAGTGGGTGCCGCCGTGCACGACCTCAACCGAGACGTTCGGCAGCCCCTTTACGCCCGGCGACGGGAAGCAGGTCGACCCCGCCTCGGCCTTGAGGATGCGAACGGGACGGCCGACACGCTTCATCGCCTTCCACGGATCATGCGACTGGGCGGCGTAGTTGGAGGCCTCCCACTCCGGCGCGCAGGCCAGGGTGAAGCCGCCTTCGGGCGTTTCGACCAGACCGTCGGTCAGATAGTCGGCGATCATCATCTCGGGCCAGCCCCGAAAGGCCCCGCGTCCCGAATAGGCGGCCAGGGCCTGCTCGCGGCTGTCGAACACCGCCCTGCGGCGCAGCGCGCCCTTCACCAGCGGGATGTGCGAGGCCATGCGGTCGAACAGGGGCAGCTGGAACAGGGCGACGCTGAGCCGCCCCCAGATGACCGGATCAAACAGCACCAGCTTCGACACCGCATCCGGCCGCTCGGCGGCGGCCAGCAGCGACGAGGTGCCGCCCATGGAGTGGCCGGCGAGAACCACCGGCGGCCCGTCCAGCGCATCCAGCAGGGCCGCCAGATCGTCGCGATGGTCGCTCCAGCCGCGACGACGGTCCCGTTCGGTCGGCAGGGCCGTGCGACCGTGCCCGCGCAGATCGGGCGCCCAGATGCGCAGGGTGCCCGAAAGCGGCGCCAGCAGGGTGCGATAGGTCATGGCGTTGAAGCCGTTGGCGTGGACGAAGACCAGATCCACCGGCCGCTTCGGATCGCCGAAATCGAGGACGGACAGGTCGCCGCCGCCCCACCGGTTCTTGACCGGCAGGCTCAGGCGACGGGGCGGGGAGAGCCGGATCGCGTCCATGCGAAAGAGATAGAGCCCCCTCGGCGGGTTTTCCAGAGAAACCGACTCGCTGTCAGGCGGCGACGCGGCAGGCCGGGCAGCGGCCGTGGGCCTCGATGGTGGTGCGCTCGATGGCGTAGCCGGCCTTCGCGGCGGCGCTGTCCAGCCCGTCGGCCACGGAGGCGGAAACCTCCTCGGTCGCGCCGCAGCAGTCACAGATCAGGAAGGCGGCGGCGTGGTCCGCCTTGCCCGACGAACAGGCGACATAGGCGCTGATCGAGGCGATGCGGTGCGCCAGCCCCTTGCGCTCGAGGAACTCCAGCGCGCGATAGACGGTGGGCGGCTTGGCCGGCTGGCCGTCCTCGCCGAAGCGGGCGATCAGATCATAGGCCTTCACCGGTTCGCCGGCGGCCAGCAGCAGTTCCAGCACCCGCAGGCGGGCGGCGGTCATGCGCTCGCCCTCGCCCGTCACGCGCGCGTCGGCGGCGGCTAGGGCCGAAGCGACCGTCGCGGCGGACGGCGGACCGTCGTGGTGATGGTGATGGCAGGCGTCGCCCATGACCGACAGCTAATGCCTCCCCCGCGCCGCCGCAACCGTGGCGATTGCGCCCGGGCCGTTCACGCGGGCTCCGCGGCGATCACATAGTCGAAGCCGACATGCAGGCCGTCGCCCTCGCGATCCAGACGATGGCCTTCCTCGCGCAGCGCCTCGATCCGGTCCGCCAGAGCCCGGGCCAGGGCCTGATCCGCGATCTTCGGCAGACGGCGCAGGGCCATGTTCAGCTGCCCATCGACCCAGCGACCGCGATAGCGATTGGGGAACCGGCGCGCCGACAGGACCCGGAACCCCGCCTCGTCCAGCCGGTCCCGGACCCATTCGGCGGGGAACTCGCGATAGGGGGTCTCGTCCGCCAGCAGCAGGCAGACGTCGCGGACCCGGCCGATCTCGCGCACGCAACGCGCCGCCGCGTGCGGCGCCTCGCCGACGACATAGGGGTCCAGCCCGGTGATGTAGAGCCTGCGCCCCACCATCGGCTTGAGGCGACGCAGCAGATCCTCCTGGAAATAGGGACTGAACCCCTCCACGGCCCCGATCAGATAGTCGGCCAGCACCACGTCGTGGACCTCGCCCGCCAGCAGGTTCGGATCCATCCAGTTGCCGACCAGCAGACGGTCCTGTTCCCGCATCCGGCCGCCGACCGCCTCGCGCACCTGTCGCGCATGCCCCGGCGCGGCGGTCACCGCCGTCCAGCGGCTTGTCGGCAGGGCGGTCATCCATTCGGCCGAGTTCACTCCGACCCCGGCGTCCAGCACCGAACCCCAGGGCGTCTCGCCCTGAAGCTGCTCGATATGGCGGAACAGGCCGCTGACCATGACGTGAACTCCAACCGTAGCGGCGCACTTGCAAAGTGTAACTGTATAACATATCCCGAAAGCAAGTTCACAGTCGGGTCTTCCTCCATGCGTCTTTCCCTCCTGCTCACCGCCGCCAGCGGCTTCGCCCTGGCCGCCGGCGGCGCCTTTGCCCAGTCCGCGCCTGCCCAACAGCCCCAGTCGGCGACCGAACTGGACGAGGTGATCGTCACCGCCGTGCCGCTGGGTCGCAGCGCCAATGACATCGTCTCCAGCGTCGCCGTCCTGGGCGGAGACGAACTGGTGCACCGTCGTCAGGCGACCCTCGGCGAGACCCTGTCGGGCATTCCGGGCGTCAACTCCGACACCTTCGGCGGCGGCGCCAGCCGTCCGGTGATCCGGGGCCAGACCTCGCCGCGCGTGAAGGTGCTGAGCAATGGCGCGGCCCTGCTGGACGCCTCCGAAATCTCGCCGGACCACGCCGTCAGCGTCGAGCCGCTGCTGGTGGATAGCATCGAGATCCTGCGCGGCCCCAGCGCCCTGCTGTACGGCGGCGGCGCCATCGGCGGCGCGGTGAACGTGGTGGACCGTCGGGTCCCGACCCGCCCGGTCGAGGGCGTCACCGGCGCGGTCGAGGTTCGGGCCGGCACGGCTGATGACGAACGCACCGCCGTGGCGGGCGTGACCGCCGGCTTCGGGGCCTTCGCCCTGCGTCTTGAGGCGCTGAACCGCGAGTCCGGCGACTACGCAGTCCCCACCTATCAGCCGCCCCACCACGAGCATGAGGAAGGCGAAGAGGAAGAGCACGAGGAGACCGGTCCGTTCGACCGTCTGGCCGGCTCGTTCAACGACACCAGCACCGTCACCCTCGGCGCCTCCTGGGTCGGCCAGCGCGGCTATCTGGGCGCGGCCTATACGGAGCAGAACAGCAACTACGGCCTGCCCGGACACACTCACGAGTATGAAAGCTGCCACCCTCACGGGTCGTCGCTGCACTGCGGCGGGCACGATGAGGGCGAAGACCACGACCACGATCATGAGGCGGGCGAACACACTGCGCCCGTGGTGGACCTGCGCAGCAAGCGCGTGGACGTGCGCGGCGAACTGCGTCAGCCCATGACGGGCGTCGAGCGCCTGAGCCTGCGCGCCGGCTTCACCGACTACGCCCACGACGAGAAGGAGGGCGACGAGGTCGCCACCACCTTCACCAATCAAGGCCACGATGTCCGCGTCGAGCTGGAACATGCTCCGATCAGCGGCGTGCGCGGCGTGGTCGGCGTCCAGTCCTCGCGCAGCGACTTCGCCGCGATCGGCGAGGAAGCCTTCATGCCGGAAAGCATCACCACCTCGAACGCCCTGTTCGCGCTGGAAGAGTTCACGGTCGGCGATGTCCGGCTGGAACTGTCGGCCCGTCAGGAATGGCAGGAGGTGAAGGCGGTGGATCAGTCGACCGTGAAGCACGAGCCCTTCTCGATCTCGGGCGGCGCGGTCTGGAACTTCGCCCCGGACTGGTCGGTCGCCGGATCGCTGTCGCGGTCGCAACGCGCCCCTTCGGCCCAGGAGCTGTTCGCCCGCGGCGTTCACCTGGCCACCAACACCTATGAGCTGGGCACCGCCACCCTGGACGTCGAGACGGTCAACGCCGCCGAGGTTTCCCTGCGCCGCACCCGTGGCGATACGACCCTGACCCTCGGCGCCTACCGCTATGGCTATGACGGCTACATCTTCGCCGACACCCTGGATCAGTTCGAGAACTTCCGCCTGATCCGCTACAGCCAGGCGGACGCGGTGTTCACCGGCGTGGAGGGCGAGGTCAATCATCGCTTCACCCCGTGGCTGTCGGCTGCGGTGTTCGGCGACTACGTCCGGGCCAAGTTCGACAACGGCGGCGGCTCCGTGCCGCGCATCCCGGCGGCCCGCCTGGGCACCCGCGCCGAGTTCGTGCAGGGCGCCTGGTCCGGCGACGTCGAGTACCAGCACGTGTTCGAACAGGACGATGTGGCCGCGTTCGAGACCACCACCCCGGGCTATGACATGGTCAACGCTACCGTGGCCTACGACTTCACCGTCGGTCCGTTCGGGGCGCAGGTCTATCTGCGCGGGAACAACCTGCTGGACGAACTGGCGCTGAACCACGCCTCCTTCCTGGCTGACGTGGCCCCGCTGCGGGGTCGCAATCTGGCGCTGGGCGTCCGCGCGACGTTCTAGGACGGCGTCTGACTGACAACCCACGCGGGCGACCGTTTGCCGGTCGCCCGCGTCTGGGCTAGAAGGCGCCCGCCTTTTTCTTTTTCAGAGCCTGACCGCGTCCATGACCGACACCACTGCCCAGCCCGGCCTGACCGGCAACGTCCTTTTCTACAGCCAACCCGAGCCGCTGACGGTTGAAACCCACGGCAAGCTGGGCGTGAACCCGGTCGACAAGCCCTACGCCTTCGCCGGCGTGACCAATCTGGTGCCGCTGACCGTCACCGAGTTCGCCCCCGCCGCCCTGTCCTACCCGGTTATCTTCGCCGGCGAGACCAAGCAGCCGGTCGTGGTGATGGGCCTGCGCCAGGACGAAAACCTGTTCGTCAGCCCCGAGGGCGACTTCCGCCCGGAAGCCTACATCCCGGCCTACGTTCGCCGCTATCCGTTCGTCTTCGCCAATGACGACGTCGAAAAGCGCCTGATCCTGTGCGTCGATCGCGCGGCCTCGTTCGTCGTCGAAGGCGGCCAGACGCCGCTCTTCATCGACGGCCAGCCCTCGCCCTACACCCAGCAGGCGATGGAGTTCTGCAACAATTTCGAACAGGAGCGCCTGCGCACCGAAGCGTTCGTGAAGCTGCTGACCGACCTCGACCTGTTCGAGAGCAAGGAAGCCGTCTTCACCCCGCGCAACCCGGACGGCTCCGCCGCCGCGCCGCAGAAGCTGGCCGAGTATTTCGCCGTCTCGGAAGACAAGCTGAAGGCCCTGCCGGCCGAGAAGCTGGCTGAACTGCGCGACAACGGCGCCCTGGGCCAGATCTACGCCCACCTGGTGTCGCTGCTGGGCTGGGACCGCCTGATCGCCATGGCCTTCCAGAAGGCCGCGACCCAGCCGGTCGCCGCCAACGCGTAAGCAGTGATTGGTGAGTAGTGATTGGTGATTGGCAATCAAGCCGCCGATCGCCAGACCTTCTGCTGACGACACAGAAAGAAGCCCCGCCCGGTTCGCCGAGCGGGGCTTTTCTTGTTTCGCATCTGGCCTGACAGCAGCTCGGGCCGGCCTGCTCACCAATCACCAATCACCAATCACCAATCACTGCCCAACCGGCGCATTAGCGACGCGCCAGCAGCGAGCGGGTCAGGCAGGAGAAGACCAGCCGCCCCGCCTCATCCAGCAGATCCTGCTGGGCGATGACGATGCCCTTCTCGTCCCCGACCGGATCCTTGCCCATGATGGTCATCCGGCCGCGCAGCAGTTCGCCCGCGGGCGGATTGCGCATGTAGCGCAGGCCGTCGATGGCCAGCACCTTGGACTGGGCCCAGCCCGCCGCCTTGTCGGCGAACAGGCGGCTCCACAGGGCATAGACCATGGCGTCCGGCGCGCCATAGGCCGGATCCCAGCCGGGCAGGAAGCGTTCGACGAACACCTCCAGCGCGGCTTCATCCACGGCGCAGGCGCCCAGGGGCACCACCTCGCCCACGCCCAGATCCTCGAAATGGACGTGCAGGGGTTCGGTCATGCGGCGTGCTCCGTCAGGCGGCCGGCTCTTCCGACACCCGAACCAGCAGCTTGCCGTCGTGGTCGCCGGTGAACAAGCGGTTCAGCGAATCCAGCGCGCCGTCCAGACCGTCGTCGACGTGGACCTTCCACTTCACCCGCCCGTCGGCCAGCATCGGACCGACCTCGGCCACCATCTCCTTCGCCCGGTGACCATAGTCGAGGACCAGGAAGCCCCGGACGTCGAGGCGATGGGTGATGATCCGGCTGAAGTTCGGCGACGGCGGCATCTTCGTCGCATTGTAGGACGAGATCAGGCCGCAGACGGCCATCCGGCCATGCACCTTCAAACGGTTGTAGACGGCGTTCATGATGTCGCCGCCGACGTTCTCGAAATTCATCTCGAAGCCGTCGGGCGCGAGACGATCAAGGGCGTCGCCCACATCCTCGCCCTTGTAGTCGATGGCGGCGTCGAACCCGAGCTCATCGGTCAGCCAGCGACATTTGTCCGGGCCGCCGGCGATGCCGATGACCCGGGCGCCGCGCGCCTTGGCGATCTGGCCGGCGATGGAGCCGACGGCGCCCGCGGCGGCCGAGACGACCAGGGTCTCGCCTTCCTGCGCCTTCAGGACGTCCGTCACGCCCGCCCAGGCGGTCAGGCCGGTCATGCCGAGGACCGACATGTTGGCGGTCAGCGGCAGGCCCGGGAAACGATGCACGCGAGAGGCCGTGTTGTCCGGGATGACCGCGTAATGCGCCCAGCCGCCGGCGGCTGTGGTGACCACATCGCCTTCCTTGAAGCGTTCCGAGCGGCTTTCCTCGACCACGCCCAGGGTCAGGCCGCGCATGACGCCGCCCAGCGGAACGGCGGGCAGATAGCCCTCAGCCTCATTCATCCAGGTGCGGTTGGTGGGGTCCAGCGACAGATAGATGGTGCGGACCAGGATTTCGGACTCTTTCAGCTCCGGAACCGGCGCATCGACCAGCTCCAGATCGCCCGGCTGGATCAGACCCTTGGGCCGCTGACGCAGCACCCACTGACGATTGGTTCGAGCCATGACGATCCTCCGGGTTTTCTTTCTGGACCCGCATAGTGGCGCGCGCCGCGCCGCTGTCCAGACACGCCAAAGAAAAAGGCGGACCGCAGAGGGTCCGCCTGAAGTGGCATCATCGAGAATGAGGTGCGGAGGCGACAAAGACTGACCGTGGCCAGTCTCAAGTCGGGGGGGCGTCGCCGCCTCCGCAGATCGATAACGGAGCGCCTCGCACAGGGTTCCTGACATTTTCGATTTTTTTCGCCTTGCGCGCGAACCGGAACAGCGCCGCCCCGCGTCCGTTTGAGATCCACGCTCTCACAGTCAGCCCGGAGGACAGACCATGAGCCATGACTCTCCCCACGACCGCGTCGCGGATGCGGTCCACGAAGGCCGCCCCGTCGAGGCCCAATATGTGCGTCAGGGCCGTAGCGGCGTCCGCATCCTGCTGCTGCTGGTGGTTTCGGCCGGCGCCGCAGCTGTATTGCTGCTCGGCCTGTGGCTGGTGACTAACGGCAGCTTCGCCGCGCTTGAGCCGACCAGCGACGAGAAAGCGGCGGAAGCCCAGGCCTTCGACGCTCCGGTCACCGCCGACGCTCCGACCACCTCGACCGGCGAACCGACGCCGCCTCCGGCGGGCACGACGCCCAACGTCAACGCCACCACCACGCCGTAAGCCGAAACAAGAAGGCCCCGGTCGTCGGACCGGGGACTTTCTGCATTCAGAAGGCGGAAGCGATCAGGCCGCTTCCTTCTGGCGCGACGGATGGAAGAACAGCGCCTGGCTGATCGCCGCCTTCACCGTCTCCGGCTGGAAGGGCTTGGTGATCAGGAACGTCGGTTCCGGACGCTCGCCGGTCAGCAGACGCTCCGGGAAGGCGGTGATGAAGATCACCGGCACATCGATCCGCTTGAGGATATCCTTCACGGCGTCGATGCCCGACGAGCCGTCGGCCAGCTGGATGTCGGCCAGAACCAGACCCGGACGATGGCGCGCGACGGCGTCGACGGCTTCGTCGTGGGTGGTGGCGGTGCCGGTCACGCGATGACCCAGCTCGGTCACCAGGCTTTCGATGTCGGCCGAGATAATCGCCTCGTCCTCGATGATCAGCACGTCGGTGGCCAGTTCGGCGTCGATGTCGGACTGGGCTTCCGAGATCAGGCGTTCGACGTCCAGGGCGTCGGCGTCGAGGATCTGGGCGGCTTCCGACGGCGTGAAGCCTTCGAGCGCCGTCAGCAGGAAGGCCTGACGGGACTTGGGCGCGATACGCATCAGGCGGCCCGACGGGTCGTCGCGGCCCTCAATGCCGCTCTTGTCTTCCAGCTGGGCGCCGGTCGAGGCCCAGATGGCGTGGAACACATGATACAGAGCCACTCGCGGCGTCATGTCCGTCGGCAGCTGGCGTTCGCCGGCGGCGAGAGCCTCCAGCGCGACACGGACATAGTTGTCCCCGGTGGTCTGGTCCCCGGTCAGCGCACGGGCATAACGGCGAACATACGGAAGGTGCGGCGCAAGGCGGGCCAGCAGGCTCATACTCGAAATCCCCGACAGGTTTGCGGCCCAAAAGCGGGACCGCAGCAGTCACCGGAAACGTATCAAATCAGTCACGGTTCCCTTCGTCACGAGAAAGCTTGAGCATATTTTGGTTCCCGCGCTGGAACCGTGGCCCGTGCGTGGCGTTTCCGGCTTCTACTATAGCGTCTGGGTGGCGACCTTATTCAATGACAGACAAGACCAATCCCCCGGGGAACCCGGCCAAGGACGGCGCCGGCCTGGAGGAGGCCCGCCTGCGTCAGCAGGCCATCGGCGTGAAGCTGCGGCACATGTTCGATGAAGTGGTCAATGAACCCGTCCCGGATGAATTCCTCGATATCCTGCGCCGGGCGGACGAACGCTCGGGCGGAGGCGGCGCATGAACGGGGCCCCCAAGCCGCCGTCGGCTGACGACAACGCCTTCAAGAAGGAACTGGTCACCCTGATCCCGCACCTGCGGGCCTTCGCGCGGACCCTGACCGGCGACCCGACGGCCGCCGACGACCTGGCCCAGGACGCGATGATGAAGGCGTGGGACGCCCGCGCCAGCTATCAGATGGGCACCAACATGAAGGCCTGGACCTTCATGATCCTGCGCAACCAGTTCTATTC
>JAVHYH010000126.1 GCA_031119155.1 Brevundimonas sp. | reverse complement strand
CGCCGACGACGATCCGGTCGGGCCGCATACGCAGGGCCTGCCGTACCAGGTGCCGCACCGAAACCTCGCCCACCCCTTCTATGTTCGGGGGCCTGGCGACGAGACGGACCACGTGCGGGTGATTCGGTGCGAGTTCCGCCGCGTCCTCGGGCGGCGCTTCCTGGAAGTAGCGCGCGAGCGCCTCCACCTTGGCGTTGGTGGACGTGGTCTGGTCCAGCGTCTCGTAGAGGTCGGCCAGTCGCCGCACGCGTCAGTCCTCCGCCTCGCCTTCGAATGGAGTGGCCAGGGGCGCGGCGTCCACGCCCTGTTCGCGCAGGTAGCGGGCCAGCGGCTCCATGTAGCCGTGTGTCACCAGCACGCGCTGCGCCCGGGTGTCCTTCACCGTGCGCAGCAGGTCCGGCCAATCCGCGTGGTCCGACAGCACGAAGCCGCGGTCGAAGCCCCGGCGGCGGCGGTTGCCGCGCACGCGCTATGTGACGGCCAGTCCGGAGACCTGGGGGCTGATCCGGGGCGCCTATCTGTCAGGGATGTCGGCGCCGGCGGTGGCGGCGCGGTTCGGGGTGTCGGAGACCTCGATCCGGCGGCGCGCCGGGCGCGAGGGCTGGACCAAGGCGGCCTTCGCCGCCCGCGTCACCCCGTGGCTGATCCCGCCGGGGGCGCGGGCCATCGCGCGACAGGCCGGGGTGGGGCCGGGGGCTGCTCCGCTGTCGCCCGACGTCGCCGCGTCGGACCCGGAGGCCGCGCGCGAGGCCGAGGTGCTGGATCACTGGCGCGCGCCCCTGCGCATCCGGCCCGATGAGCTGGCGCGCAAGGCGCTGGCCGGGGCCATGTCGGCGCTCAAGGCGGGGGAGGGGCTGAACGCCCTGCGGCTGGCCCGCGCCGCCGCCGAGATCGCCCGGCTGGACGCCGTGCTGGAATGGTCGGACGACGATCCGGCCGACGCCGAGGCCAATGCCGAGTTCCGCTATCAGCAGATGCAGCTCTTCATCCGCGAACGCGCGCTGAACCTCGCCGAGGACCTGTTCGCCGGCCGCGATCTACCGGAGCAATACGCCGAACTGAAATCCGACCTCGCCCGCCGTCGCGCCGTGCAGGACGAGGTGGATAAGGGTCAGGGAGTGTCGGGATGACAGGGTTTCGCGATTTTTCGATGAGAGGCGCCAACTCACCTCTCCATCGCCCCTTCAAGGCGATGGGGAGGACAGATCGGCGCGTGGGCGCCGATCAGGTGGGGGCGGCTCCGTCGGGGCCGGAGAAGGCGCGAACACCGGTGTCGGCGGCCTATCACCGACCACCTGCGCCGCCCTCTCCTGATCGGCGAAGACGCCGATCTGTCCTCTCCATTCGCCTTCGCGAACGGAGAGGTGAACGAAAAAGGCGCGGAGACCGAAGCCTCCGCGCCCTTCCGTATCGACGTGTCCGTCGGTTCTTAGAGAACCTTCAGGTCCACGGCCGAGGTCTTGCCGCGCTGGGATTCCAGCTCGTATTCGACCTTGGCGTTTTCATCGAGGCCTGCGAGGCCAGCCTTTTGCACCGCGGTGATGTGGACGAACACGTCCTGACCGCCGCCATCGGGCTGGATGAAGCCATAACCCTTGGTCGGGTTGAACCACTTGACCGTACCGGTCGCCATTGTGCGTCTCCGTAAACGCGCTTTTCCAGGCGGAAACCCCTGCGGGGAATCCGTCAGCCCATCTGGACAAGCTCGTTCGGTAGAAGGAGCGCTGCACGGGGATGGAGACCGCGCGAAATCCGGACTGCGGGCGAAGTTCTCACCCGCAAAACAGCGGCGGTCAACAGCAAAGAGATTCACTCGCAAGGCGAACAGGGTAAGCAAAGCTTTACCGTGTCGCTTTCCTTCCCTAGCGGCAAAGCCCGCGCGAGGCGCCGTCGACGTGCAGGTGGTCGCGGTGGGCGGCGTTATAGTCCGGGGTCAGAACGGTCGAGAAGACACGGCAGGCCCCGTCCCGGAGACGGCGCAGGAAACGGCCCCTCGGTTCGGCCTCCGGGCCCGCGCCGGACCAGTCGTTGAGGATGGAGACGGTGCGGCCGTCCTCCAGCGTCAGGGCGGCGATATCCAGGGCGTTGGCGCGGGCGTGCTCGCTGGGCCGGGCGTCGGCCTGGTCGGAGTTGTAGATGCGGCGGCAGGAATAGGAGCCGTAGTTCTCGACCCGGGCGACGCGGGAGCCGAGGATCTCCTCGGCGGCGGGCTGAAGCACCTGCCGGTCCCAGATGACGTAGCGGACGGCCAGCGGGCACTGCATGACCAGGCCGCCCGGAGACAGCGGCGTTATGTCGCCGCCGGTCAGGCGCACGGCGCCCTGGACGACGCAGAAGCCGCCGTCGTCGCGGTCCTCGGCCCGCTCGACCTGCACCCCCGCCTCACGCAGGGTGCGGATGCAGGCGTCGGTGACGGCGGCGACCTCCTCGGGGGCGGACAGGCGGGTGACCTCGAAGTCGCTGACCTTGGCGGCGGTGGCCTGACCGATCGGATGGTTCAGGTCCAGCGGCTTCCACGGCAGGTCCTGATGCGGGGCGAAGGCGTTGAGCAGGGCGAAGGCCGCGCAGACGCCCAGCGCGGCCTCCCACAGCAGGTTCCAGAAATCGGCGAAGTCGCGCTTCATGCCGGGCAAGGGTTAACCGACCCGGCGGCGCGGGCAAGGGGCTCAGGCGTCGAAGGCGATGGGCAGCAGCCGCTGCAGGGCGGTCTGGCAGGCGACGGCGCCGGCGGTCCCGTCGTTGCTCAGCACGATGATCGCGCGCTTGCGCCCGGGCGCGGCGGCGGCGGTGCAGTACCACATGGTGTTGGAGCCATCGTGGCCGATGACCGGGCCGGGGCCGCCGACGCCGCCCCACGGCTGCGACCGCACGATCCAGCCGAGGGCGTAGTTCGCGCCGGCGGGCGGGGTGATCAGGCGGTTGAGACTGTCCGGGGACAACCAGCCGGGGACGCCGCCCATCATGGCGCTGATGAAGCGGGCGTAGTCGGCGAGGCTCATATGGGCCGTGCCCGCCGGGCCGAGGGCGGCGGGGTTGTCGGCGCCGGGATGCTCGGGCGCGATGGCGGTGCGCTGGTCGCCGATCCGCAGATGGCCCCACGGCGCGTCGCGGCCGGGCGGCGGGCCGAAGCCGGCGCTGGTCAGGTTCAGCGGCGTGTAGAGCTCGGCGCGCATGGCGTCCTCCCACGATCCGCCGGTGATCCGCTCGATGGCCGCGCCGAGGAGGATGTAGTTGGCGTTGCCATAGGCGAAGACGCCGCGCGGCCCGGCGGGCGGGGCGGCCAGCACGCGCTCGACGAGGGCGAGGCGCTGTTCGGGCAGGGGGCGGGCGTCGGCGCGCGAACCGATCAGCCAGTCGCGGTTGATGACCGGGCCGTCCAGCAGGCCGGCGCGGTGCTGCATGAAATCGTCCAGCGTCAGGCCGTCCCAGCCGCTGTCGATCGTCAGGTCGGGGAAGGCCCCGGACAGGGGCATGGCCCAGCGGGCGCGGCCCTGCTCGACCAGCCGGGCGAAGACGGCGGCGGTCATGGCCTTGGTGTTGGAGCCGAGGTGCCAGCGGTCGTCGAGGGTGGCGAGGTCGGGCTCGCCCTGACGGCGCACGCCGCGCACGCCGGACCAGATCAGGCCGTCGGGACCGAGGATGCCGGCGGCGAGGGCGGGCGGGGCGGCGCTGGCGAAGACCGCGTCCAGCACGCCTTCGGCGGCCGGCGCTTGGGCCTGTGCGAGACGGGGAAGGGCGGCGACGACCGGCGTGGCGGCGAGGCCGGTCAGCAGGCGGCGGCGGGAAGCGATCATCCGGGGGCTCCTGTGCGAAGGCTCCGGCTTAGCCGGAATGACGCCGCGCCACACGTTAGAACGCAGACAGGTTGCCCAGCCCGGCGGCGGGGCGCACGGTGAGGGCATGAGCAAGAAAGACAAGAGCTACGACGTCGCGCTGGAGCGGCTGCAGGTCGCGCTGGTGGAGACGCAGGCGTGGACCATCGCCCGGGGGCTGCGAACCCTGATCGTGCTGGAGGGCCGCGATACGGCGGGCAAGGACGGCGCGATCAAGCGGCTGACGGAGTATATGTCGCCACGCCAGACGCGGGTGGTGGCCCTGCCCAAGCCGACCGAGCGCGAGGCCAGCCAGTGGTATTTCCAGCGCTATGTCGGACACCTGCCGGCGGCGGGCGAGACGGTGATCCTGAACCGCTCTTGGTACAATCGCGGCGGGGTGGAGCCGGTGATGGGCTTCTGCACGCCCGAGCAGCACGCCCAGTTCCTGAAGGATGCGCCGCGCTTCGAGCGGATGCTGACCGACGACGGGATCGTGCTGATCAAGCTGTGGCTGGACATCTCGCGGCAGGAGCAGGCGAAGCGGCTGGCCGAGCGGCGGGAGGACCCGCTGAAGCAGTTCAAGCTGTCCTCGCTGGACGCCGAGGCCGAGGCCCGCTGGGACGCCTACAGCGGTGCGCGCAACCGGATGCTGGAGGAGACGGACACCCGCGCCGCCCGCTGGACCGCCGTGGCCACGGACGACAAGAAGACGGCCCGGCTGAACATCATCCGCCATGTGCTGAACAGCATCGGCGGCCCGGGCGCGAAGGTGGAGGCGCCGGATCCGAAGGTCGTCTTCCCGGCGGCGGACAACCTCGACCGGCTGTTCCGCTAGAAGCCCAGTTCGGCCCGCAGGGCGATGGGGGACAGGCCCTGTTCGCGCAGATGGGCCAGCGTCACCGAGCCGTCGCGCTTGGCGTAGCGTCGGCCGTCCTCGCCGGTGACCAGCCGGTGGTGGCGGTAGGTGGGCGTCGGCCAGCCCATCAGGGCCTGGATCAGGACCTGGATGTGGGTCGCCTCGAACAGGTCCTGCCCGCGGATGACGTGGGTGACGGACTGCAGGGCGTCATCGTGGGTGACGGCGACGTGGTAGGCGGTTCCGGCGTCCTTGCGGGCCACGACGACGTCGCCGGCGGTCTCGGGCCGGGCGCGGATCAGGCCGCGTTCGCCGTCAGGGCCCTCGCCCTCCTCGACGAAGGCCAGCGCCTCCCATGCCCGATCGCCCAGCGCCTCGCGGGCGCGATCCAGCGAGAGGCGCCAAGCGAAGGCGCGAGCCTCGGCCAGCAGGGCGGCCTCTTCCTCTTCGGGATGCGGGCCGGGACGGACGGCCTCGGCGCTGCCGTGCGGGGCGTCGCCGATGGCGTCGAGGATCTCCTTGCGGGTGCGGAAGCAGCGATACAGCAGGCCGCGCCGGTCCAGCACGTCGATGACGCTGGCGTAGTCGGTCAGGTGCGCCGACTGGCGGCGCACCGGCATGTCCCAGTCGAGGCCCAGCCAGTTCAGGTCTTCCAGAATGCCCGCGTCGAACTCGGGCCTGCAGCGGGTCGGGTCTATGTCCTCGATGCGCAGGAGGAAGCGCCCACCGGCGCCCTTCGCCGCCGTCCATGCGGTCAGGGCCGAGAAGGCGTGGCCCTTGTGCAGACGGCCGGTGGGGGAGGGGGCGAAGCGGGTGATCACCGGATGTTCTCTCGCGACTTTCGGCTGCCGTCGTCCGGCGCCGCTTGCGCGGACGGGGCCGGATGGATGAGGTCGTTCCTCAAGGGCATGATCCACGCGTAGATCAGCCGCCGCCGCCTGTCGATGAGACCCGATGCCCGTTGTTCCCGATGCTGAACAGATCGCCGCCGCCCGCGAGGCGCTGGTCGCGCGCGATCCACGGCTGGCGGAGGCGCACGCCCATATGCCGGTGTTCGAATGGCGGGCGCGGACCGGCGGGTTCGAGGGGCTGTTCCGGATGATCGTGGAGCAGCAGGTCTCGGTGCAATCCGCCGCCGCCATCTGGAAGCGGGTGGTCGAGGGGCTGGACGGCGAGGTGACGCCGCAGCAGGTGCTGGCGACCGAGATCGCGGCGCTGCGGGCGATGGGGCTGTCGATCCAGAAGGCGACCTATGGTCACGAGATCGCGCGAGCGCACGTCGAGGGGCGGATCGACTTCGATCATCTGGAGCGGCTGTCGGACGAAGAGGCGGTGGCCAAGCTGGTGGCGATCAAGGGCGTGGGGCGGTGGACCGCCGACACCTTCCTGATGTTCTGCGAGGGGCGGACCGACGTGTTTCCGGGCGGGGACATCGCCCTGCAGGAGGCGATGCGCTGGGCCGACGGATCGCCGGAGCGGCCCAAGGAAAAGGCGGCCAATCTGCGGGCCGAAGCGTGGAGCCCGCACCGCAGCGTGGCGGCGCATCTGCTGTGGGCCTGGTACGGGGCGGTGAGGCGCGGCGAGATCGTGCTGGAGAACCCGCCTGCTTAAAGGCTAGGCTGGCGCACATGACGCCTCTGGTCGACCCCGCCATCGCCAATCCCGAGACGGTTCTCGGCGCGCTCGATTTCGCGGGCGTGGCCGTGTTCGCCGCGACCGGGGCGCTGGCCGCCGCGCGCCAGAAGCATGACCTCGTGACCTTCGCCTTCTTCGGCGCCATCACCGGGGTGGGCGGCGGGACGCTGCGCGACCTGCTGATCGGAGCGCCGGTCTTCTGGGTGCAGGACTGGCGCTATATCGCCGTCTGTCTGGCGGCCTCGCTGGCCGTCTGGCTGGTGGGCGCGCGGCCCTGGCGGTTCCGGGCCCTGCTGTGGCTCGATGCCTTCGGGCTGGCGGCCTATGGGGTGATGGGCGCGGCCAAGGCCAGCGCCTTCGGCATCGCGCCGTTGATCTGCATCGTCATGGGGGCGCTGACCGCCTGTTTTGGCGGCGTCGTGCGCGATCTGCTGGCGGGCGAGCCCTCGATCCTGCTGCGGCGCGAGATCACCGTCTCGGCGGCGCTGGTGGCGGCGACCGTGTTCGTGGTGGCGCGGGTGGCCGGACTGGACCTGTGGCCGGCGGCCTTCGTCGGGGCCAGCCTCGGCTTCGCCCTGCGCGCCGGGGCTCTGGTCTGGGGCTGGAGCCTGCCGGCCTTTCCGGGAACGGTGACGCGCTGAAAGAGGCGGCGGCATCGTCGCGAAAGCGTCGTCGTCCGGTCATCGCCAAGGGATCGAATCGGGGATAGGGTTTGATGGCCCTGAGAAGGGCATGACCAGGGAAGGAGACGTGTCTTCACTCCTGTCGCCTCGATAACCCTCCGCACCCCGGAGCGGACCTGATGCAGGTCCAGAGCCGCCCCCCGTCCGGTTGGCCCGCGCTGGTGCTGAACGCCGACTTCCGGCCGCTGTCCTACTATCCGCTGTCGATCTGGCCGTGGGAGGAGGTGGTCAAGGCGGTGTATCAGGACCGCGTCGACGTGGTCTCCGTGTACGACAAGGTCGTGCGCAGCCCCTCCATGGAAATCCAGCTGCCCAGCGTGATCGCGCTGAAGAGCTATGTGGACCAGGACCGGCAGCCCGCCTTCACCCGCTTCAACGTCTTCCTGCGCGACGGCTTCGTCTGTCAGTACTGCGGGGACTCGACCGAGCTGACGTTCGACCACGTCATCCCGCGCTGTCGCGGCGGGCGCACGACGTGGGAAAACATCGTCGCCGCCTGCGGTCCCTGCAACCTGCGCAAGGGCGGTCGCACGCCCCAGCAGGCCCAGATGCTGATCCGCCGCGCCCCGCACCGGCCGAGCGCCTGGCAACTGCAGGAGCATGGGCGGAGGTTCCCGCCGCACTACCTGCACCAGAGCTGGCTGGACTATCTGTACTGGGACATCGAGCTGGAGCCTTAGGGCTGGCTCCCACGGAACACCGCTCGACTCCCCACGTTGACGGCGGGCCTCTGTCGCCGCATTCGAGCCCTCATGAAAATCCGCGTCCGCGCCGAACTCGTCTATCGCTTCGATCCGCCGACGGACGCAATCTACAAGATCCAGGTCGCGCACTGGCCCGGCCAGAACATCCTCGAGGAGCGGCTGACCACGACGCCGCACGTCGATTTCATCGAGAACCAGGACGACGAGTTCGGGGCGCGGACGCTGCGGGCGCATCTGTCGGGCGAGGTGGCGCTGACCTATGAGGCGGTGGTCGACAACGGCCTCCTGAAGGGCCTGCCGCCGGTGACGGTGCAGCATGACTGGAATGACCTGCCGGCCGAGGTGCTGACCTATCTGAACCCCAGCCGCTATTGCCCGTCGGACCAGTTCGGGCGGTTCGTGGAGCGGACGTTCGGCGGCACCGTCGGAGGCGAGCGGGTGCTGGCCATCCTCGACTGGATCAAGGCCAATATCGACTATGAGCCGGGGTCGTCGGACAGCGAGACGACGGCGGCGCGGACCTTCATCGACCGGGCCGGGGTGTGCCGCGACTTCACCCATATGGGCATCACCCTGTGCCGGGCGTCGGGCATTCCGGCGCGGGCGGTCAGCGCCTTCGCGCATCAGCTGACCCCGCCCGACTTCCACGCCATCTTCGAGGTCTGGCTGTCGGACGGCTGGTGGCTGGTCGATCCGACGGGGCTGGCGCCGGTCGAGGGGCTGGTGCGGATCGCCTGCGGTCGCGATGCGGCGGACATCGCCTTCCTGACGACGCAGGGCACGTGCAGCTTCGTGCGGCAGTCGGTGACGGCGGTGGCGGTTTAACACCCTTTGCTATCGTCATCCCGGGGGCGCGAAGCGAACCTCGGGACCCAGCGGCGCGCGATAGCGCGAAGCTGTCGGGAGCACCGGCGCCTCAGCTTCAATCTTCCGTCGTTCGCCGCCGTCGCGGCGCCGCTGGGTCCCCCGGTCTCGGCTTCGCCTCGCCGGAGGATGACGATAGCTACCGCACCATCTGCGCCCGCCACTCCGAGATGAAGTCCTGCTCGCGCAGGACCTTGTTCTGCGGGTCGATCAGCACATGGGCGCCGGCGGGGACGGTGATCTCGCCGCGACCGCCGGTCATGGGCACGGTGACGACCTGACCGCCGACCTCGATCTCGACCGGCATGGGGAAGGTCTGGCCGTCGCCGGTGACCCATTCCAGCTGCAGGCGATCGCCGTCGCGGGTCTCGCGCAGGTCGGGCAGGGCAGCGTTGTACAGATAGCCCTGGAAGAACCAGTTCAGGTCCTGACCGGTCTCGTCATTGACGATGGCCAGGAAGTCGTTGGTCGAGGCGAAGCGGGTGGTGAAATTGCCGGGGCGCGGGTCCGGGCGGCCATAGACCAGCCGGGTGACCGAGCGGAAGAAGGCCTCGTCGCCGATCAGCAGGCGCAGGGAGTGCGCGATCAGCGAGCCCTTGTTGTAGATGTCGTTCCCGGGGCCGACGTCGCCCTTGTAGACCTCATCCTCGGACTTGAGGGTGCCCGAGACGACCGGATAGCGGTTCAGCAGGCCGTTGCGCTGCTTCAGCAGTTCGGCCTGGAAATAGCGCTCGCCGCGCAGCCAGCGCAGGTAGAGGGGCTGCATATAGCTGCCCAGGCCCTCGTGCAGCCACATGTCGTCGGCGTTGGCGTTGGTGATCTGGTTGCCGAACCATTCGTGCGCCAGTTCGTGATGCAGCAGCCAGTCGTAGCCCTTGCCGTCGAGACGATACTCGTTGCCGTAGGCGTTGATGGTCTGGTGCTCCATGCCCAGGTGCGG
>JAVHYH010000125.1 GCA_031119155.1 Brevundimonas sp. | reverse complement strand
ACGCCCACCCCGCCGCCGGCCGCCACTCCAGCTCCGCCCGCTCCCACGCCGGCGCCCGAGCCTCCCCCGACGCTTCGCCCCGCCGCTCCGCCGTCGCAGATCCAGCCTCCGGTCGTCCCTCAACCGGCCGCGTCCCAGACCCCGCGCCCTGCGCCAGCTGTGGAGCCCGAGCGGGAGCTTCGCCGCCAGCCCCCTGCGGGCAATGGTCGCCTTCCGCTGGCCCGGATTCTGGCGATTACACAGGCGGACACCCCCGGCGAGGTCATCGATGTCGAGTTCGACGACGACGATGATGACGACGGCCCGACCTACGAAATCACCGTCCTGACCCCGGAAGGCCGGTCCATCGAGCTGAAGATCGACGCCCGCAATGGCGCGATCCTGGAACGCGAGGAAGACTGAGCCATGCGCGTTCTTCTGGTCGAGGACGACAGCGAGATCGCCCGCGGCGTCACCCGGGCGCTGGAAGGCGCGGGCTTCGTCGTCGATCTGGCCCGCGACGGCGAGGACGCCTGGGCGCGCGGCGGGGACGAGGACTATGACGCCGTGGTGCTGGATCTCGGCCTGCCCCGGCTGGACGGCCTCAGCGTGCTGAAACGCTGGCGGTCCGAGGGGCGCACCTTCCCGGTGATCATCCTGTCGGCCCGCGGCAGCTGGATCGAGAAGGTCGAGGGCATCGAGGCCGGGGCAGACGACTATCTGGCCAAGCCGTTCGAGCCCGCCGAACTGGTCGCCCGCGTCCGCGCCCTGCTGCGCCGCAGCGCGGGCCATACGGATTCAGTCCTGACCTTCGGCCCCCTGACCCTCGACACCCGGCGCATGCAGGCCGGGGTGAACGGCGCGGCCCTGAACCTGTCGCCGCTGGAGTACCGCCTGCTGCATGCCCTCGCCCACGGCGGCGGTCGTCCGATGAGCGCAGGGGCACTGTCTGAATCGCTGCACGGCGTGGATGCGGTGGACGCCAACGCCATTGAGGCCCTCGTGGCCCGCCTGCGTCGCAAGGTCGGCCCCGGCGTGATCGAGACCCGGCGCGGCTTCGGCTACATCCTCGCGGGCGTGGCGTGATCGGCGGCCGCTCCCTCAGCCTGCGGCTGCTGGCCTTCGCCGGCGCCGCCATCGCCGGGGCGCTGGTGCTGGCCTGGGCCGTGCTCGGCCTGCTGTTTGAGCGCCACGTCGAGCGCCAGCTTCAGGCCGAACTGGAGCGGCACGGCCTGTCCCTGATCGCCGCCCTGTCCCTGACACCCGAGGGCCAGCCGAGCCTCGCCGCCCGCCCCTTCGATCCCCGCTTTGATCGGCCCGCCAGCGGCCTCTACTGGCGGATCAGCGCCCCCGGCGGCGCCCTCGCCTCCCGCTCCCTCTGGGACGGCGCCCTGCCCGAAACCGCGCCACCGCAACGGGGCTGGGGCAGGATCGAAGGCGCCGGACCGTTCGAGGCGCGCGTCCTGACCGTGGTCCGCGACGTGCAACTGGACCCCGGCGGCCCGCAGATCGTCATCGCCGTCTCCGGCGACGAGGCGCCCCTGCGCACCGCCCGCGCCGCCTTCGGCCTCGAAAGCGGCGTCTTCCTCGCCGTCCTCTGGCTGGTGCTGGCCCTCGCCGCCTGGGTGCAGGTCCGGCTGGGCCTTGCGCCGCTGGAGCGCGTCCGGGAAGAGCTGGAGGCGCTGCGCCGCGCCCCCGACGCTCGCCTGAGCGAAGATCGACACCCCGCCGAAATCCGCCCCCTGACCCAGGCGGTCAACGACCTCGCCGACGCCCGCGCCGCCGATATCGACCGCGCCCGCCGCCGCGCCCGCGATCTGGCCCACGCCCTGAAGACCCCGCTAACCGCCCTGCGGCTGCAGATCGGCGCGCTCGACCCGGCCACCGCGCGTGACCTCAATCACAGCCTGTCGCTGGTCTCCGGCGCGGTCGAGGGGGAACTGGCCCGTGTCGGCGTCGAGACTTCGGGCTCCGGTGCCGCCGCCGCAGAGACGCTGGACCGACTGATCGCCGTCATCGCCCGCACGCCTGACGGTCAGCGCCTGACCATCCGCAACGCCGTCCCCGCCGACCTGGGTCTGCCCCTGCCCGCCGAGGCCGCGCTGGAGGTGCTGGGCGCATTGCTGGAGAACGCGGCCCGTTTCGCCCGGACGACCATCGCCATCACCGGCTCCACCGACGCGGAAGCCCTCAGCCTCGTACTCGATGACGACGGCCCCGGCATCTCCGTCGCCGACCGCGAGCGCGTCCTGCAGCGCGGCCTGCGGCTGGACGAGCGCGCTGACCGCCACGGGCTCGGCCTCGCCATCGCCGCCGATCACGTCGAAGCCTCTGGCGGTCGTCTGACCCTATCGGATGCGCCGACGGGCGGGCTGCGGGTGGAGTTGGTCTGGCCGGTCGCCTGAAGCCGTCACGCGGCGTTACACGACGCCATTTGATCCCCCCTTCGCAACTGCGTAATGAAGTCCGCCGTTCCACGGGAGTCGCCATGTCCAGCCTGCAATCCGCCGCCCTCGCCCGCGTCAAGCCTTCGGCCACCCTCGCGGTGACCGCCCAGGCCCGACAGCTGAAAGCCGAGGGTCGCGATGTGATCGGTCTGGGCGCCGGCGAGCCCGACTTCGACACCCCGGACAACGTCAAACAGGCCGCCATCGACGCCATCTCGCGCGGCGAGACCAAATACACCGACGCCGACGGCATGCCGCAACTGCAGGCCGCCATCTCGGCCAAGTTCAAGCGCGAGAACGGCCTCGACTATTCGACGGCCCAGATCCACGTCGCGCCGGGCGGCAAGCCGGTCATCTTCAACGCCTTCGTCGCCACCCTGAACCCCGGCGACGAGGTCATCGTGCCTGCCCCCTACTGGGTGTCCTACCCCGATATGGTCCTGCTGGCCGGTGGCGAGCCGGTCACCGTGGTCGGCGAGGAAAAGGATGGCTTCAAGCTGCGCCCCGAGGTGCTGGAAGCCGCCATCACGCCGAAGACGAAGTGGCTGATCCTCAACAGCCCGTCCAACCCCACCGGCGCCGCCTACACCCGCGCCGAGCTGGAAGGCCTGGCCGACGTCCTGCGTCGCCATCCGCAGGTCTGGGTGCTGACCGACGACATGTATGAGCATCTGGTCTACGGCGACTTCGAGTACACGACCATCGCCCAGGTGGCCCCGGACCTCTACGAGCGCACCCTGACGGTCAACGGCGTCAGCAAGGCCTACGCCATGACCGGCTGGCGCATCGGCTATGCGGGCGGGCCCAAGCCGCTGATCGACCTGATGCGCAAGGTGGCCAGCCAGACCACCTCCAACCCGGCCAGCATCAGCCAGTGGGCCGCCGTCGAGGCCCTGAACGGCCCGCAGGACTTCATGGCCGAACGCCGCGCCGCCTTCGAGAAGCGCCGCGATCTGGTCGTCTCGATGCTGAACCAGACCGCGGGCGTCACCTGCGCCACGCCCGAGGGCGCCTTCTACGTCTATCCGTCCATCGCCGGCCTGATCGGCAAGACGACGGAGACGGGCGTGGTCATCGACAGCGACGGAACCTTCGCGGCTGAACTGCTGAACGCCGAGGGCGTGGCGGTCGTGCAGGGCGAGGCCTTCGGTCTGAGCCCCTATTTCCGCATCAGCTACGCGACGTCGGAAGACGTGCTGGAAGAAGCCTGCACGCGGATCCAGCGCTTCGCGGCGTCGCTGCGTTAGAAGTCGGCCAGAACCTCACCTCTCCATCGCCCTCCAAGGCGATGGAGAGGACAGATCGGAGCGTAGCGACGATCAGGAGAGGGCGGCGCAGGCGGTAGCCGATTGCGCACCGCTCAAATCCATGCAACTTTTCCGAGCATGGATGAAAGCGCCACATACGCGTTCGCCAAACGCCTGAGACGCCCTATGACGCCGCCGGAAGCGCGGCTCTGGACGCGCGTCCGCGCGCACCGATTGCAAAGTTTCAAATTCCGCCGCCAGCATCCGTGCGGCCCCTACATTCTCGATTTCTATTGCGCCGCCGCGCGACTGGCGGTCGAGGTGGATGGGCGCAGCCACGACCATCCCGACCAGATCGTCCATGATCGGAGGCGAACCCGCTGGCTGGCCGCACAGGGCATCCGCGTGATGCGGATCGCGGCGCACGATGTACGGGATGAACTGGACGGCGTTCTGGCCTTCATCGCTCGCGTGGTTCGGGAGCGGATCGCCGACATCAGCGCCGCCCCCTCCACCACCCGGGCTGAATCGCCCGGGCGGTCCCCCTCCCCACCTTCGGTGGAGAGGTGAGGCTGAGTTCACCTCTCCACGTAGTGGGGAGGTGGCGCGCTGCAGATGCGCAGCGTGACGGAGGGGGCGGCTCCGGCGTGAACCTGTCCGCCCCACTTCATCAGATCATCGCCATGCCGCCGTTCACGTGCAGGGTCTGGCCCGTCACGTAGGCCGCTTCGTCCGACGACAGATACACCGCCGCCGCCGCGATCTCGTCGCCGGTGCCCAGACGGCCCGCCGGGATGTTGCGCAGGATGGTTTCGCGTTGGGCGTCGTTCAGCACGTCGGTCATCGGCGAGGCGATGAAGCCCGGCGCGATGCAGTTCACGGTGATGCCGCGCGAGCCGACTTCCTGGGCCAGCGACTTCGAGAAGCCGATCATGCCGGCCTTGGACGCCGCATAGTTGGTCTGGCCGGGGTTGCCGGTGACGCCGACGACCGAGGTCACGCCGATGATGCGGCCCGAGCGACGCTTCATCATCCCCTTCATCGCCGCGCGCGACAGGCGGAAATAGCTCTCCAGGTTCACCTTGATGACCTGCTCGAAGTCCTCGTCCTTCATCCGCATCAGCAGGCCGTCCTTGGTGATGCCCGCGTTGGCGACCAGGATGTCCAGCGGCGAGCCGGCGGCTTCCTCGGCGCGACCGATCAGGCCGTCGACCGACTCGGCGTCCGACAGGTTGGCGGCGGCGGCGAAGGCCCGCTCGCCCAGTTCCTTGGCCAGGTCCTGCAGCACCGCCTCGCGGGTGCCGGACAGGATGACCGTCGCGCCTTGCGCGTGCAGGGCGCGGGCCACCGCGCCGCCGATGCCTCCGGTCGCGCCGGTCACGAGCGCCGTCTTGCCAGTCAGGTTGAACATTTTGATAGCTCCGCCATTTCGTGGGAGGGGTCTAACCGAGCCCGCGTCATATCTCCAGAAGGAACGCCCGATGGACCGAAACCGTCTCACCGCCAGCCGCCGCAGCCTGCTTATGGGCGCCGGAGCCCTTGGACTGTCGGGAGGATTGGGCGGTTGCGCGACCCTGGGTGGCGGCGGATCGGCCCCGACGATTCGCGGGCTGGACCGCCTGCCCCTGTCGCAGACGGTGCTGAATCGCTTCGTCACCGAGCGCCGCATTCCCGGCGTCACCCTGGGCGTCCGCCTGCCGGATGGCGACAAGGTCTTCCTCCAGGCCGGGACGCTGGACTTCAACGTCTTCAACCGGGTGGGGCCGGACAGCCTGTTCCGCATCTTCTCCATGACCAAGCCGATCACCGGCGCCGCCGCGGCCCTGCTGATCGAGGATGGGCGGCTGACGCTCGACACCCCGGTCGCCGACATCGTGCCGGAGTTCGCCGGGCTGAAAGTCGCCACCAATCCCGAGCGCGGGCTGGCGGGCCGGGCGGCGCGCAACACCATGACCATCCGCCACCTGCTGACCCACACCAGCGGGCTCAGCTACTCCATCGCCGGCGACGGGCCGATCCCGACCGCCTATCGCGAGGCGGGCCTCACGCCGGGCATGCCCGCGGGCGACAGCAATCAGGTCCGTGACCTTGACGTGCTGGTGCAAAAGCTGGGCGAACTGCCCCTGATCTCCGAGCCGGGAACCGCCTACCACTACAGCCTGTCGCTGGACGTGCTGGGTCTGGTCATCCAGCGCGTCTCGGGCGTCGCCTTCCCCGACTTCATCCAGCGCCGCATCCTGAACCCGGTCGGCATGCGCGACACCGTCTGGCGGTTGCGCGACGGCGACGCCGACCGGCTGATGCAGGTCTATGCCTTCGGGCGCAGCGGCCGGAATCCGCCGTCGGTCATGCCGGGCCTGTCTGCAGAGGATTACTCCGCCCCGGTCAGCCTCTATTCCGGCGGCGGCGGGCTGATCTCCTCGACGCGCGACTATCTGGACTTCCTGTCCATGCTGCTGGCTGACGGCCGCGCGGGACGGGTGCGGGTGATGAAGCCCGAGACCGCCCGGATGATCCGCACCGACATCCTGCCCGCAGACCTGACGGCCGAGGGCGGCGGCTACGGCTTCGGCGGCTGGGTCGCCCGTCCGGGCCACCGGCGTCAGGGTGAGTTCGGCTGGAGCGGCGCGGCGGGCACCCAGGGCTGGATCGACCCGGAGAAGGGCTTCGCCGCAACCATGATGATTCAGGCCATGCCCTATCGCGCGGTGGACATCCTGACGGAGCTGCGCCCGGCGCTGGACGCGGATCTGGGGATCACACGGGCGGGCTAGGCTCCGAACACGCCCCACAGCAGGGTCAGCATCAGCGGCGCCCACGACAGGCCGAGCAGGATCCACGCCTCACGGGCGTCGCGGCGCCAGTAGCGGTATGCCCCGGCGCCGACGGCGGCCAGCATGGCCAGCGCCGTCAGTCCGCCCATCAGGTCAAAACCGCCGCGGACCGACAGGACCAGCGACACCCCGGCGTAGAACACCGGCGGAATCGCCAGCGCGACCCAGCCGGCGACGGTCAGCCAGACGAGCGCCGCCGCTTTGGTCACAGCGACTTGGCGAACGCTTCCAGCTCTTCCGGCGTGTTCAGCGACAGGCTTTCGGCGTCCGGCGCGATGCGCTTGGCCATGCCGGTCAGCACCTTGCCCGAGCCGATCTCGGCGAAGCGGGTCACGCCGCCTTCGGTGGCCATCCACTCCATCGACTCGCGCCAGCGGACGCGACCGGTGACCTGTTCGACCAGCAGGCGGCGGATGACTTCCGGATCGCTCTCCGGACGGGCCAGCACATTGGCGACCACCGGCACGATCGGGGCGACGATGGTCGCGGTCGCCAGGGCGGCGGCCATTTCATCGGCGGCGGGCTGCATCAGCGGGCAGTGGAAGGGCGCCGAGACGTTCAGAGGGATCGCCCGCGCGCCCAGCTCCTTGGCCTTCTCGATGGCGCGATCCACGGCGGCCTTTTCGCCCGAGATGACGATGTTGCCGGCGTTGTTGTCATTGGCGACGACGCAGACGCCGACTTCCGAACCGGCCTTCGCCGCCTCTTCCGCCAGCGCCAGATCGGTCTTCGGACCGATCAGCGAGGCCATGGCGCCCTGCCCCACCGGCACGGCGCGCTGCATGGCCTGACCGCGCAGCTTCAGCAGGCGGGCGGTGTCAGCCAGCGAGATCGAACCGGCGGCGCACAGGGCCGAATATTCGCCCAGCGAGTGACCGGCCACGAAGCCGGCGCGGTCCACGCCGACGCCGAACTCGACCTTGAGCACACGGGCGGCGGCGGCGGAGACGGCCATCAACGCCGGCTGGGCGTTCTCGGTCAGGGTCAGCTGGTCTTCCGGGCCTTCGCGCATCAGCACGGACAGCTTCTGGCCCAGCGCCTCGTCCACCTCGTTGAAGACATCGCGGGCCGAGGCGAAGGCGTCGGCCAGCGCCGCGCCCATGCCGACCGACTGGCTGCCTTGGCCGGGGAACAGGAGGGCGAGGGTCATAGGTGGGCTCCGAAGCCGTGAATCAAGGCCGCAGCGATAGGCCGGGCGTGACGCAGGGGCAAGCGGAAGCGGGCCTCAGCCCCAGAGGTGGATGGCGTCCGGCGCGTCCCGGGTCTCGACCGGCGCGGTCTCGCCCGCATAGCTGATCCGGCTTTCACGCCCGCCGCAGACGCAGCGGAATCGCTGCGAGGTCCCCGCCGTCGGCCAGTCCCGGGTGGTCGAGCCGAACAGCGTCCGCGCATCCAGCAGGGCCACATGCACGCAGCCCGGCGACAGGCAACGCACGACCATCCGCCCCCGCGACATATCCATTTGAGATTCGGCCATGATTCCTCCCGGACCCCGACGCTAGCCGGATCGGTCCTTGAGTCACAAGGTTAAATGTTCCACCTTTGTTCCCATATCCACAGCTGGCTCAAACCAGCGTCATGCGACCCGGGGCATGAAGTTCACCCGCGCAATTTCCCGGATACGTCCGTCCGTGACGCGCCCTTCGACCAGTTCATAGCCCATCAGGGCGAAGATCCGGCCGCGCAGGAAGATCGGTCGGGACTGACCGTACCAGTCCATGCAGGACGACCGACAATGGTCGTCTCCCCCACGCTCCGTGCTCGCCAGACCGCCCAGGGAAGAGAAACCTCCGGCTTCGCGACGCAGGAAGAGCATCTCCAGTCCGTCCGTCCTGCCTTTCCGCTGCAGGATCGGCAGGCCGAACATTCCGGTCGAACCGCGCCGGGCGTCCGGCCGGAAGAAGAAGCCGTGGCTCCTCCCCTCGGCCTCTCCCGTGCCCGGTACGGGATACGTCGCCCCTATCCGCGCACGCGTATCCAGTTCGAGCGCCGTCATCGTCAGGCCGGCAGGCCCTTGGGACACGATCAGTGCGTCCTCCCCCATCGCCTCGATCCGGCTGGCGGGAGAAGGCAGGCGGAAGGTTCGATCCTCATTCCGGTCTACCCGCGTGGCCAGCAGGGTTCCGCCTCTCGCCTTATCGTATTCCCCGTCGTGGTCCTCGCCGTTACCGACAGCGTAGAGCAGCCAGGGACCGATGAATCGGTTCTCACGCTGCCAGCCGCCGGTCTCCAGTCCCGGCAGTTCGCGATAGTCCGACCGGGTCGCCCCACGGGAGCCGTCGCCGAAACGATCCAGCGGCAGGCTCAGCAGGGCGACCGATCCCTCGCGCCGGCTCCGGCTCCACATCGCATCGCCGCCCCAATCAGACTGAACGACGACATCCAGACGTGCGCGTTCCGGATCTTCCCGGAACGAGAACTGGTCCAGCGGCGCGCCGGAAACCCGCAATGCCTGAGGACGCCCGCCCGCCAGCGGCAAGCGATAGACGGTCGCCGGCGCCCGGCCCTCCTCACCGCTCAGGGCTGTCGTCCAGAGATAGATGGCGCGTGGCGAGACGTAGAAGGTTCGCGATGAAGGACCGATCGCGGCGGTGGCCGAGCATCTCAGGCTCGGCGCGGTCAGGTCGCATCGCGTAATCGAGTGCAGACTGTCGTAGGCAAGGTTGCTGGCCGCGGCATTCGGATCGATGAAGACTTCGCCGGCGCGGGCCAGAATCTGTGTTCGACCCGGTCGTCCCGGTGTTTCATCGGTCAGGGCAGGCAAGAGCTGATCGGGCTCCGTCCGGTCGTACATATGGCGCACATTGTAGGTGACCAGTTCGTTGCCGATCAGGCGCGAAGCGTAGTTCTCCTCTGAATAGTAATCGCTCGCGGCCAGACGGTAGGCGTCGTGGAAGGCCAGTCGGCCATCGGCGCCGAGCCGGAACCGGATGATCTCCGTCCCTCCCTTTCCGTAGCTGTAGCCGATGACCGCCACATAACCATCGACCACCAGCATCTCATCATACC
>JAVHYH010000124.1 GCA_031119155.1 Brevundimonas sp. | reverse complement strand
CCGTACGAGCCGTCGTTCAGGTACAGGGCATCGCCCTTGCGCAGATCGACGCGGCACAGGACCGACGACGACTCGGCGACCAGCGAACGGCCGGGCTCGCACCACAGCTCGGTCGTTTCCGACACGGGCATCTCGCGGAAGCCGCGGTGGATGGCGTCGGCGTATTCGCTCATGTCCGGCGGGACCATCCCCGGATAGACCGAGGGGAAGCCGCCGCCGACATCGACGATGTCCACGAATACGCCGGCGCGGCTGATGGCGCGGCCGACCTGGGCCATGGCGGCCTCATAGGCGGACGGGCGCATGCACTGCGAACCGACGTGGAAGCAGACGCCCATCAGGCCGTCCTTCACCGCCTGACGCGTGGCCAGCAGCAGGGACGGGGCCTGATCCGGCGTGACGCCGAACTTGCCCGACAGCGAATAGGCGGCGCCGTCCGCCGAGACGCCCATCCGGACCAGCAGGTTCAGATCGGTCGCGCCGCCGGTGGCTTCGATGATCTTCTGCAGCTCGTCATGGCTGTCGAGCGAGAAGGTGCGAACGCCGTAGTCGAAATAGGCCTTGGTGATCGCGCCGCGGCTCTTGACCGGATGCATGAAGGCCAGACGTGCGTCAGGGCTGACCGAACGAACCAGCTCGATCTCGCCGATGGAGGCGACGTCGAAGGCGGTGACGCCCGCGTCGATCAGGGTCTCGATGACCCAGCGCGAAGGGTTCGCCTTCACCGCATAGAAGACGTCGGCTTTCAGATTGTCCTGGAACCAGCGCGCCGCTACGGAAACCGAACGCGGTCGCACGAGGGCGACGGGACGTTCAGGGGACCGCTCGCGGACCAGGTCCAGGGGAAGTTGGTACGTGCGCAATTCACGTAAACCCCTGTAATTGTTAACCCAGACCGGCGTTAGCAGCGCAACGTTTAGACCTACGGGGTCCGCCGGAAGGCGCGATATGAGGTCATACGACTGTCATGTAAAGCGGTTTTTTCTAGGCGGGCGTTGAGTTTGCTCGACATTTGTCCGCATGCGGACCGAGCTTGGCGGGCGGCTGATGTGACACAGGCGTAACTTGCCCTCCCGCAGAGCGCTGATACGGTTCGCGCCTGCATTTCCGGGGGACCCTCTCATGCGTCGCGCCGCCCTTCTCGCCGCCGTCTTCCTCGCCGTCACGCCCTGGCAGGCCCAAGCCCAGGTGCCGGCTTCCGAACTGGCCCGCAGCGTCGATATCCCCTTCGAGGAGTTCACCCTCGACAACGGCCTGCGCGTCGTCGTGCATACGGATCGCAAGGCGCCGGTCGTCGCCATCCACGCCTGGTACAATGTCGGCTCCAAGGATGAGCCGCAGGGCCAGACCGGCTTCGCCCACCTGTTCGAGCATATCGGCCTGTTCAATCCGACCGAGAACGTCCCCGGCGGCCTGATGGAGCCCCTGCGCGCCATGGGCGCGACCGACTGGAACGGCACCACCTGGTTCGACCGCACCAATTTCTTCCAGACCGTCCCGACCTCGGCGGTGGAGCAGGCGCTCTATATGGAAAGCGACCGGATGGGCCACCTGCTGGGGGCGCTCAGCCAGGAGCGGCTCGATAACCAGCGCGGCGTGGTCCAGAACGAGAAGCGTCAGGGCGACAACCAGCCCTACGGCCTCGTCTACTATGCGGCGCTGGAAGCCCTGTTCCCCGAGGGCCATCCCTACCGCCACTCCACCATCGGATCGATGGCCGATCTGGACGCCGCCAGTCTGGAAGACCTGCGCCAGTGGCACCGCGACAACTACGGCCCCAACAACGCCGTGCTGGTGCTGGCGGGGGATATCGACGTCGCCACGGCCCGGACGCTGGTGAACCGCTATTTCGGCCACATTCCGCGCGGCGCGCAGAACGAGCCGGCGGAAGCCGATATCCCGACCCTGCCGGCCCGCGTGGACAAGCTGCTGCATGACCGGGTGCCGAACACCCAGCTGGGCCGCACCTGGGTGGTGCCGGGTCTGGTGTCGGAAGAGGCCGCCTCGCTGGATATCGCGGCCAGCATCTTCGGCGGGCTGGCCAGCTCACGCCTCGATAACGCGCTGGTGCGTGGCGAGGAGACCGCCACCTCCGTGTCCGCCGGCTATCAGCCGTTCCAGCGGCTCGGCATGTTCGATCTCGATGTGAACGTGAAGACCGGCGGCGACGCCGATGCTGTCTCGGCCCGGCTGGACGAACTGCTGGCCGACTACATCGCCAACGGTCCGACCGAGGCCGAGGTCGAGCGCGCCGTCACCCGCCGCATCTCACAGACCCTGCAGGCGCTTGAGCCCACCGGCGGCTTCGGCGGCAAGGCGGTGACCCTGGCCGAGGGCGAGCTCTATACCGGCGATCCCGGCTTCTATCGCCGCCAGCTGGCCGCCTATGGCGCGGTGACGCCCGCCTCGGTCAAGGCTGTCATGCAGCGCTGGCTGACCCGTCCGGTGCTGGCCATCCGGGTCGAGCCCGGCGAGCGCGAGGCCTATGTCGAGGCGGCGGACAGCCGTCCCGCCCCGGCGCCCGCCCAGCCCCTGCCGATCACCCCGCGCGCGCCCATGCCCGCCGTCGGCGAGATGCGGCCGCTGGTCTTCCCGGCGACCGAGCGGGTCCGTCTGTCGAACGGCATCGAGGTCGTCTACGCCCGCTCTACGACGGTGCCGATCACCCGGGTGGCGGTCGAGTTCGACGCCGGTCTGGCCGCCGATCCGGCGGATGAGCTGGGCACGCAGACCCTGATGCTGGGCCTGCTGAAGGAAGCCGCCGGCGACCGCGACGCCGCACAGATCGCCGAGCGCGAGGAGCAGCTGGGCGCCAGCATCAGCACCGGCGCCTCGATGGATCGCACGGTCGTCAGCCTGATGTCGCCCAGCGCCAACCTCGACCCGTCGCTGGCCCTGATGGGCGACATCATCCGTCGCCCCGGCTTCCGCCCGGCGGACATCGAGCGTCGCCGCGCCCAGCAACTGGCCCAGATCGCCCAGGAGCGCAGCTCGCCCAACGGTCTGGCCGCCCGCGCCTGGCCCGCGCTCGTCTTCGGATCGGAGCACCCCTACGGCCGCCCGATGTCCGGCCTCGGTTCGCCCGAAACCGTCGGCGCGGTCAGCCGTGAGGATCTGCAGGTCTTCCACGCCCGCTGGATCCGGCCCGACACCGCCCGCATCTTTGTCGTCTCGGACAAGCCCCTGACCGAAGTCGCCGCCCTGCTGGACGCCCAGCTTGGCCAATGGGTGCCGCCCGCCTCGGCGCACGGCGTGAAGAATTTCGACGCCGCCATCCCGGCCGCCCAGCCGCGCATCGTGCTGGTCGACCGGCCGCAGTCGCCGCAGTCGATCATCATCGGCGCCCTGGTCCTGCCGACGACCGGCCAGCAGGACCGCGTCGTCTTCAACGCCGCCAACGAGGCGATCGGCAGCGGCTTCCTGTCGCGGATCAATCAGGACATCCGCGAGACTCGCGGCTGGTCCTACGGTCTGGGCGGCAATGCGTCGGGCCTCGAGCATCAGGTGCCCTATCTGATCTCGGCCCCGGTGCAGTCGAACCGCACGGGCGAGTCCGTTCAGGTGCTGATCGACCAGTATCGCGCCTTCCTGTCCGACCGGGGCGTCTCCGCCGCCGAGCGCGAGCGGATCGTCAACGCCAACGTTCGCCAGATCCCCGGCCAGTTCGAAACCTCGGCCGCGGTGCTCGGCGCCCTGCGCTCCAACGCCCTGTACGGTCGCCCGGACGACTACTGGACCACCCTGGCCCCGCGCTACGAGGGGCTGGATCAGGCGGCGCTGGACGCCGAGGCCCGTCGCCTGTTCGGCGCGGCGCCCTTCGTCTGGGTGGTGGTCGGCGACGCTGCGACCGTTCGTCCGCAACTGGAGGCGCTCGGCTTGCCGGTCGAGGTGCAGGCGGCCGAGTAAGGGCGGGCGTGCGCGTGGCTCTGGCGCCGTTCCGCTGGACGAAAACGACGCAGGCGTGCCATTAAGACTTGCCTCGCGCGCCTTCACGGGCGATGCGGCGCGCCCTTTTGCAACCGCTTCCCCGCGTGCTCATGACCTCAGCCACCGCAGCCGTCGCGTCCGTCAAGGACGTGTCCAAGACGTTCGGCGCCCGCAAGGCCCTGAACGGCGTCTCCGTCGAGGTGGGGGCCGGCGAGATGGTCGCCCTGATCGGCCCGTCGGGTTCGGGCAAGTCGACCCTCCTGCGCTCCATCACCGGCCTGCAGTCGATCGACCCGGGCGGGACCATCTCCGTCTTCGGCGAGGTGGTGCAGAAGGACGGTCGCGTCACCGGCAAGGTCCGCGCCGCGCGCCAGAAGCTGGGCATGATCTTCCAGCAGTTCAATCTGGTCGGCCGCCTGTCGCTGTTCTCCAACGTCATGCTCGGCGCGCTCGGTCGGGTGCCCGGCTGGCGCGGCTTCTTCGGCCTGTGGCAGGCCGCGGACAAGGAACAGGCGATGGCCGCCCTGCACCGCGTCGGCGTGTCCGACTATGCGGCCCAGCGCGCCAACACCCTTTCGGGCGGTCAGCAGCAGCGCGGCGCCATCGCCCGCGCCATCGTGCAGGGCGCCCAGGCCATTCTGGCCGATGAACCCGTCGCCTCGCTGGACCCGGTGTCGGCCCGCAAGGTGATGGAACTGCTGGTCGAGCTGAACAAGCGCGACGGCCTCGGCGTCATCGTCACCCTGCACCAGGTCGACTACGCCATCCGCTACTGCGAGCGCGTCATCGCCCTGCAGAAGGGCAAGGTGGTCTATGACGGTCCCTCGACCGGCCTGGACACCGCCCGCCTGATCGAGATCTACGGCCCCGAGTTCGAAGACGCCTTCTGGGAAGCCAAGGCATGATCACGGGCGGCCGGACGCGTCGTTCCGGTGTCGGCCTTCTCGCCGTCGCCGCCCTGGCCCTGTCCGGTCTGGGCCTGTCCGGCTGCGGCGATCGCTCCAGCACGTCCGGCAAGCCCGCCGAAAGCATCGACTTCTCCATCCTCTCGGCCCAGGGGCAGGCGTCCGCCGGTCCCCTGTGGCAGCCGTTGCTCGATGATCTGTCCAAGGCCGTCGGCGCGCCTGTCCGCCCGCATTTCGCCTCGACCTACGCCGAACTGGTCGAGGACATGAAACGGGGCGAGGTCGAGGCCGGCTGGTTCTCGGCCCAGCCCGCCATCGACGCCATCCAGGACGCCGACGGCGAACTGATCGCCCGCACCGTCAGCCCGGACGGGCTGGACAACTATCGCGCCACCCTGATCGTCAAGGCCGGCTCGGACATCACCCTTGATGACGTGATGGCCTGCGGTCGTCGCTACAGCTTCGGTCTCGGCGACGCCCAGTCGACCTCGGGCACGCTGGCCCCGCTGACCTGGCTGTTCAATCCGCGCGGCATCGACCCCGAGCGCTGCTTCTCCACCGTCCGGTCGAACAACCACGAGCGCAACGCCTTCGAGGTCGCCTCCGGCGTGCTGGACGTCGCCACCTCGAACACCGTCAGCGCCGCCGCCCTGCGCGCCCAGAACCCGACGCTCGCCGAGCAGATCCAGGTGATCTGGCAGTCGCCCCCGATCCCGGAGGGCGGCATCATCGTGCGCGGCGATCTGGACCCGGCGAGCAAGGAAAAGATCCGCAGCTTCTTCCTGACCTACGGACAGGGGAACGGCGTCGAGGCCGAGCGCCAGCGCCGCGTGCTGGCCGGCCTGCGCTATTCGCGCTTCAACGCCGCCGATGACGACTATCTGGATCCGGTCCGCGAGATGATGGCCGACCAGAGACTGACCACCGCCCGCACCGCGCGCGACGCCTCCGGCGTCGCCGAGGCCGAGCGTGAACTGCAACGCCTTCGGGCGAAACGTGAGGTTCAACCGTGAACCACCGCCTGATCCCCCTTGCCGCCCTTACGGGCGCGTTCCGGAAAGCCAACGGCATGAGCCGCCTTCGTACTGTCTTCGCCGCCGTCCTGGCGCTCGCCGTGGTCGTCCTCGGCCTGACCTCGATCCCCGCCTCCGCCGTGGCGCAGGAGCGTCCGCAGAAGCTGGTCTTCACCATCCTGTCGGCGGAAGGCCAGGCCTCGTCGGGGCCGATGTGGCAGCCGCTGCTGGACGATCTGGAGCGCGCCGTCGGCATTCCGGTCGAGCCCATCTTCGGCTCGAACTACAGCGTTCTGGTCGAGGCGATGAGCGCCGATCAGGCCCAGATCGGCTGGTTCTCGGCCCTGCCCGCCGTGCAGGCCATCGATCGCGCCGGCGCCGAGGTCGTGGCCCGCACCGTCGACGTCGAGGGCAAGGATTCCTACGTCTCGTCCCTGATCGTGAAGAAGGGCTCGGGCATCACCCTGGCAGACGTCGAGCGTTGCGGTAAGCGCTACAGCTTCGGCATCGGCGACGCCCAGTCGACCTCGGGCACGCTGGCCCCGCTGACCTGGCTGTTCAATCCGCGCGGCATCGACCCCGAGCGCTGCTTCTCCACCGTCCGGTCGAACAACCACGAGCGCAACGCCTTCGAGGTCGCCTCCGGCGTGCTGGACGTCGCCACCTCGAACACCGTCAGCGCCGCCGCCCTGCGCGCCCAGAACCCGACGCTCGCCGAGCAGATCCAGGTGATCTGGCAGTCGCCCCCGATCCCGGAGGGCGGCATCATCGTGCGCGGCGATCTGGACCCGGCGAGCAAGGAAAAGATCCGCAGCTTCTTCCTGACCTACGGACAGGGGAACGGCGTCGAGGCCGAGCGCCAGCGCCGCGTGCTGGCCGGCCTGCGCTATTCGCGCTTCAACGCCGCCGATGACGACTATCTGGATCCGGTCCGCGAGATGATGGCCGACCAGAGACTGACCACCGCCCGCACCGCGCGCGACGCCTCCGGCGTCGCCGAGGCCGAGCGTGAACTGCAACGCCTTCGGGCGAAACGTGAGGTTCAACCGTGAACCACCGCCTGATCCCCCTTGCCGCCCTTACGGGCGCGTTCCGGAAAGCCAACGGCATGAGCCGCCTTCGTACTGTCTTCGCCGCCGTCCTGGCGCTCGCCGTGGTCGTCCTCGGCCTGACCTCGATCCCCGCCTCCGCCGTGGCGCAGGAGCGTCCGCAGAAGCTGGTCTTCACCATCCTGTCGGCGGAAGGCCAGGCCTCGTCGGGGCCGATGTGGCAGCCGCTGCTGGACGATCTGGAGCGCGCCGTCGGCATTCCGGTCGAGCCCATCTTCGGCTCGAACTACAGCGTTCTGGTCGAGGCGATGAGCGCCGATCAGGCCCAGATCGGCTGGTTCTCGGCCCTGCCCGCCGTGCAGGCCATCGATCGCGCCGGCGCCGAGGTGATCGCCCGCACCGTCGATCTGGAAGGCAAGGATTCCTACACTTCGTCCCTGATCGTGAAGAAGGGCTCGGGCATCACGCTCGAGGACGTCATCCAGTGCGGCAAACGCTACGACTTCGGCATCGGCGACGCCCAGTCGACCTCGGGCACCCTGGCCCCGATGACCTATTTCTTCAGTCCCCGGAACATCAATCCGACCGAGTGCTTCGCCACCGTTCGTTCGGCCAGCCACCAGGCCAACTCGTTCTCGATCGCCAATGATCAGGTCGATGTGGCGACCTCGAACTCGGTCAACACCATCTTCCTGCGTCGTCAGAACCCGGACATCGCCAACCAGATCGAGGTGATCTGGAACTCGCCGCCCATTCCCGAGTCGGGCATTCTGGTCCGCGGCGACCTGCCGGCCGATGTGAAGGCGAAGATCCGCGAGTTCTTCACCACCTACGGCCAGGGCTATGGCCCGGATGTCGCGCGTCAGCGCGAGATCATGACCCGTCTGAACTACTCCCAGTTCCGCGAGGCCGATAACAGCTATCTGGACCCGATCCGCGAGATGAAGGCCGACCAGGCCAAGCGTGAAGGCCGCCCGTCCGACGTGGCGCCGCCGTCCAGCAGCCAGCAGTTCGCCAAATTCGCGCCGTTCGCCCTGATCGGCCTGCTGGCGGTCATCGCCATCGTCCTCAACCTGCTGCCGAAGCCCGTTCCGCCGACGCTGGCTGCTGACCAGATCCCGTCGCCGCCGAAGAAGTCGGTCGCCGCCTGGTCGCTCGACATCCTGCTGTGGGGCGGCGTCGCCATCATCCTGATCGCCGCCTTCAACCGCGTCGACCTGCCCAACATCGGCAACCTGTTCTCCAACCCGGAGAAGATGCAACGCTATGGCCGCGAGTTCCTGAATCCGGACTTCAGCCAATGGGAACTGCTGGTCGGACAGATGTGGCTGACGGTGCAGATCGCCCTGTGGGGCACCTTCCTGGCTGTCTTCCTGGCCGTGCCGCTCAGCCTCATGGCCTCGCGTAACCTGTCGCCGGCCTGGCTGGTCTGGCCGGTGCGCCGGGTGATGGACCTGCTGCGCTCGGTGCCGGACCTCGTGGTCGCCACCCTGTTCATCGTCGCCGTGGGCCTCGGTCCGCTGGCCGGCGTGCTCGCCATCGCCTTCAACACCGCCGGTGTTCTGGCCAAGCTGTTCTCGGAAGCGGTCGAGTCGATCGACAAGGGGCCGATCGAGGGCGTGAAGGCAACCGGCGCCGGCGGCCTGCATGAGATCGCCTGGGGCGTCATCCCGCAGGTGGCCCCGCTGTGGACCTCCTTCGCCCTGTACCGCTTCGAATCGAACAGCCGCGCGGCCACCGTGCTGGGCCTGATCGGCGCCGGCGGCATCGGCCAGACCCTGTTCGAAGCCCTGCAGGCTTTCGAATACGCCAAGGTCTCGACCATCGCGATCATCATCGTCGTGGCCGTCACCCTGATCGACATGCTGTCCCAGGCGATGCGCAAGCGGTTGCTCTGACCCAACTGTCATCGGCCCACGAAAAAGCCCGCCCCGTGATCCACGGGGCGGGCTTTCTGTTTCAGCCTTGCGGCGGAGCTCAGCCCGCGCGCTTCAGATCCGGCGGCGTGGCCTCGTCGGTCAGGATGCGGATGGCCTCCTCGACAGTGACCACCTCCTGCGCCTGCGAGCCGAGGCGGCGGATGGCGACCATGCCTTCCTCGGCCTCCTTCTTGCCGACCACGGCGATGACCGGGACCTTGGCGACGGAGTGTTCGCGCACCTTGTAGCCGACCTTCTCGTTGCGCAGGTCGATCTCGGTGCGCAGGCCGGCGGCGCGGAATTTCGCCAACACCTCATGCGCATAGTCGTCGGCGTCCGAGACGATGGTCGCGACCACCGCCTGCGTCGGCGCCAGCCACAGTGGGAAGGCCCCGGCGTAGTTCTCGATCATGATGCCGATGAAGCGCTCGAACGAGCCCAGGATGGCGCGGTGCAGCATGACCGGGCGGTGCTTCTGGCCGTCCTCGGCGATGTAGGTCGCATCCAGACGTTCCGGCAGCACATAGTCCAGCTGGATCGTGCCACAGGTCCATTCGCGGCCGATGGCGTCCTTGACGATGAAGTCCAGCTTGGGCGCGTAGAAGGCGCCGTCGCCCTCGGTGACGACCGGCTCGGTTCCGGCGGCGCGCGCGGCTTCGGCCATCAGGGCCTCGGCCTTGTCCCAGAACTCGTCCGTGCCGGCGCGGTTCT
>JAVHYH010000123.1 GCA_031119155.1 Brevundimonas sp. | reverse complement strand
CGCGACATCGCCGCCCAGGCCATCTTCCCGGCCGTGGACCCGCTGGACTCGACCTCGCGGATCATGGACCCGCTGGTCATCGGCGAGGAACACTACCGCGTCGCCCGTTCGGTCCAGGAAGTGCTGCAGCAGTACAAGGCCCTGAAGGACATCATCGCCATCCTGGGCATGGATGAGCTGTCGGAAGAGGACAAGCTGATCGTCTCGCGCGCTCGCAAGATCTCGCGCTTCCTGTCGCAGCCGTTCTTCGTCGCCGAGCAGTTCACCAACTCGCCGGGCAAGTTCGTCTCGCTGGAAGACACCATCCGCTCGTTCAAGGGCATCGTGGCCGGTGAATACGACCACCTGCCGGAAGCCGCCTTCTACATGGTCGGCGCGATCGAAGAGGCCGTCGCCAAGGCCGAGAAGATGGCTTCGGAAGCCTGATCGACATGGCCGACAAGCTGAACTTCTCCCTCGTCTCGCCGGAACGCGAGGTCTTCTCGGGCCTCGTGGACCAGGTTGACGCGCCGGGCGTCGAGGGCGACTTCGGCGTCCTCGCCCATCACGCGCCCTTCATGACGGCCCTGCGCGAAGGCGTGGTGACCATCATCGACGGCGCCTCGCGTCGCCAGTTCGAGGTGCACGGCGGCTTCGCCGACGTCACCCCGGCCGGCCTCACCATCCTGGCCGAACAGGCCTCGGAAGTGGTCGCGGCCTGACGCTGGCGCACTGGAAACAAAAAGCCCCGGTCAGCTCCGCTGGCCGGGGTTTTTCTTTGGCGGGTGTGCGGTCGGCTGCCAGCGGTGGCTGCAGGTGACTGGTGATTGGTGGTTGGCTGCCGCCGATGTCGAACAGGACGACACCAACCTGTTCCGGGGCGAGCCACCAATCACCAGTCACCAATCACCTTCCGGCCTCCGGTTCCCGCCAGCCGCGCTCAATCCCTTGACCCCCGCGCCGGGCGCCCTAGATAGACCCGGCAAGACGAGGCCACGTCCTCGCTCCGCGAAAGCGGACCAAGTCCGGGACGGCCCGGCCCTTTGCAAGGAGGGCCGTATTCCGATGGCCTGGATTTCTCTCATCATCGCCGGCGTACTCGAGATCGTGTGGGCCTACTTCATGAAGCAGTCCCACGGCTTCACCCGCCTGTGGCCCAGCGTCGCGACGATCGGCTTCATGACCGTCAGCTTCGCCCTGCTGTCCTTTTCCATGAAGACCCTGCCGATGGGCACGGCCTACGTCATGTGGACCGGCATCGGCGCCGTCGGCGCCTTCATCGTCGGCGTCGTCCTGCTGGGCGAGCAGGTCAGCTCGCTGCGCATCCTCGCGGCTGTGCTGGTCGTCTCGGGGCTGGTGCTGTTCCGCCTGGCCCCGGGCGGCGAGGCGCACTGACGGTGGTGCGGCCTGCGGGAAGGTCCAAGCCCGCAAAGTGATTGGTGATTGGTGGTTAGTGGTTCGCCTCTGAACAAGTGGTTGTCGTTCTGCTCGACGGCAGCCACGGCCATCCACCGATCACCAGCCACCAACCACTCGTCGCCTTCCTGTCGGCAGGTTCGTTCTGCATTCAGATCAGCAAGGCGCTGAACGTCGACACCACGGCCTGGTAGGCCTCGCGCTTGAAGGGCACGATCAGGTCCGGGGCTTCGTCCAGACGGCCCCAGCGCCAGGCGTCGAACTCGATCTCGTCATGCTGTTCGAGGTCGATCTCCGACTCCTCGCCGGTGAAGCGGAAGGCGTACCATTTCTGCTTCTGGCCCTTCCAGCCGCGCGCCTGTTTGGAGCCGCCGTAGCCTTCGGGGAAGTTGTAGGCGACCCACTGGCTGATCTCGCCGATCAGTTCGGCGGAGGTGACGCCGGTCTCCTCGGCCAGTTCGCGGCGGGCGGCGGCCAGTTCGTCCTCGCCGTCGTCGATGCCGCCCTGCGGGAACTGCCAGTTATGCGGCCCGGGCGTGCCCGCGCGCCGCCCGTACCAGACGCGCCCGTCCGGATGGAACAGCACGACGCCGACGTTGGGGCGGTATTGGCTCAGATCAGTCATCTGGGGAGGTTCTAGGGGCTAGGGATCAGGTTTCAGGGAGATGCCTTACCCTAGCGCCTGAAACCTAGAGCCTGATACCTATCTTCCCGGCCGCGACGCCATCGCGCTCGCCGGAGCCAGTTGCAGGCCGCGAGCGTCCAGACCGGCGGTCCAGCGGGCCACGGCCTCGACGGTGACCGGATAGCTGAAGCCCGAGCCCAGCGCCTGCCCGCGCGCCTTGGCGAGGGCCTCCAGCGCGTTCAGTTGGCCGATGATGGCGGCGGGGGACTGTTCGTCGTCGATGACGCGATTGGCGCTGGCCCGGGCCCAGCCGCCCGGTTTGCGGTTCATGGAGCCGTCGTCGATGAAGGCCACGCCCCGGTTGCGCAGGATTCCCATGAAGGTGTCCATGCCGCTGTCCGAGGTCTGGAAGCGATCGCCCAGATAATTGGTCACCGCGAAATAGCCGGTGGCCCGGCTGAGCAGCCAGTTCATCTTGGCCGTGATCTCGGTGTCGTCGGCGGAGGCCAGCAGGGTGTAGGGGCCGGGATCGTTGGCCGGGTAGCCGGTCGGCTCCATCGGCATCTCGATCATCACCTCGTGGCCCTGGGCGCGGGCGGCGTCGATCCAGCCCTGCAGGCCCTCGGCATAGGGAACGAAGCTCAGCGTCACTTCCGGCGGCAGGCGTTCGATGGCCGCGCGGGTGGTCACGGCGTTCAGGCCGAGGCCGCCGACCACGATGGAGACGCGCGGCTTGCCGTTCGAGCGGAAGGGGCGGGCATAGGCTTGGGCGGGCACCCGGCCGTCGGGGGCGATGCGGGGCAGCTGACCGTCCGGACCGGGCTGATGCAGGGCGGCGATGGGGGCGGCGGTCAGCGGCTGGGCGGGCAGGCGCGGGGCCGTCACCGGCGCGCCGTCACCTGACACGGTGGCGCCGTCCGGCAGGGTGAGCATGGCCTGTCCCATCAGCGACGGATCCATCGCGCCCTCGCCGGTCAGATCGGCATAGGCGCCCATGGAGAAGGCTTCCATGCCCGACGGGGCCTGGGGCGCGGCTTCCGGCTGGCGATGCAGGCTGGCGCTGGCGGAGGGCGCCCCGGCGCGGGGATCGCCCAGCACGGTGATGAACAGGGCGGCGGCGCCGAGCAGCAGCAGACCGGCGGCGCTGACCGCCACCGGCGGCTTCTTCAGGATGCGGCCAATGGGGGCCAGACGGTCGCGCAGGGACGCCTTCACCGGAGGGGCTCCGGCGGTGGCGGCAAGGGCGGACTGACGCTTGGCGAACATGGACGGTGAGCGCGCTCGAGGGCGAGGCCCTGACGGACCCCTTCAAGGCTCACATTGCCGGGCGCCGGTTAAGAAACCCTAACGGCGCATTAGCCATGAAGAGACTTACTCGCCCGGGCTTTCCGCCGCGCCGTTGTCGGCGAGGACCGTGCCCGGCGCGGTGATGACGATGCCGGTCGGCGCCGCCGCCAGCTGGGACAGCCGGCCACCGGCCCGCAGCACGTCGAAGGCGCGCTCCAGCTGGTAGTCCTTGTCCTTGTCATAGTCCGGACCCGGCGCTTCGTGGGGGACGTGCGCGCCCTTGCGCTCGGCGCCGATGGAGCCGTCCAGCGCCGTGGCGTAGGCGGCCTCGGAATAGATGAAGCTGGAGCGCGACACGATGCGCGCCTCGGCTTCCGAGCGGGCGACTTCCAGATCCGGCTCGATGCCGATCTTCTGGATCGAGGACCCGGACGGGGTGAAGTAGCGGGCCGTGGTGATCGACAGGGCGCCGTCCGCGCCGTTGCGCAGCGGAATGACCGTCTGCACCGAACCCTTGCCGAAGCTGGTCAGGCCCACGACGGTCGCGCGCTGGTGATCCTTCAGGGCGCCGGCGACGATCTCCGAGGCGGAGGCCGAGCCGTAGTTGACCAGCACCACCAGCGGCAGGCCGCCGCTCAGGTCGCCCGGCTGGGCGGCGTAGCGCATGATCTGGTCCGGCTTGCGCCCGCGCTGGCTGACGATCTCGCCCCGCTCGAGGAAGGCGTCCGACACGGCGATGGCCGCATCCAGCAGGCCGCCGCCGTTGTTGCGCAGGTCGATCACATAGCCCTTCAGCGCCGGGTTCTCGGCCTTCAGGCGGGTGATGGTTTCGGTCAGTTCGCGGCCGGTGTTCTCGTTGAAGGTCGAGATCCGCAGATAGCCGAACTCGCCCTCGATGCGGCCGGTGACCGACTCGATGCGGATGACCTCGCGGGTCAGGGTGACCTCACGCGGCTCCTCGCCGTCACGCAGGAAGGTGACCTTGACCGAGGTGCCGACCGCGCCGCGCAGCTTGTCCGACACCTGGCTGACCGTCAGGCCCGAGGCGCTCTGGCCGTCGATGGCCGAGATGACGTCGCCGGCGTTGACGCCCGCGCGGGCCGCCGGGCCGCCGTCCATCGGCGAGATGATCTTCACCAGACCGCCTTCCGACGAAATGGTCAGGCCGACGCCAGAGTAGTGACCCTCGGTGCGCTCGCGCAGCTCGCCATAGCCGTCCGGCGGCAGATAGTTGGAGTGCGGGTCCAGCGCCGTCATCATGCCCTGCAGGGCGGCCTCGACCAGCTTCTTGTCGTCGACCGGCACCACATAGGCCTGCTCGACGATGCCCAGCACGTCGCCGAACAGGCTGATCATGCGGAAGGCTTCGTTGCGCGGCGTCTGCCCGGCGGCGGTCGCGGCTCCCAGGCCGACCACGGTGGCGGCGGCGGCGCCGATCATCAGCAGCTTACGCATGAGTCTTCTTCTTGAGCGGGCCGGGAAAGCGGCCTTGTGGTCGGCAGTAACATCTTCCCCGGACGACGAAATCATGGCCGTCCGGGCGCGGTGGATAAAATCAGCGTCAACGGCCCTTGGGAAGCGGTTTCACAGGGAAAGGGCGCAGAGCGTGCTTAATCCAGCCAGGGCGCCGGATCGATCGCCCGCTCATCACGGCGCAACTGGAACCAGACCTCGCCGTCCTCGCCGGTGCGACCCAGGGTCTGGCCGTCCGAAACGCGGGCTCCCGTCGTGACCGACACCTCCTCCATTCCGGCGACGACCGCGCGCCAGCCGGGGCCCAGATCGATGATCACCACCTCGCCCCAGCCCGACAGCGGCCCGGCGAAGACGACCTCTCCCGCGGCGGGCGCGCGGGCCTCCACCCGGTTCGCACGCCAGCGCCAGCCGCTCGTGCGCGGGCCGAAGCGGGTGTCCGGCGCGCCGACCACCGGCGGGGTCAGACGGCTGCGCCCGGCTGGCAGGCGGGCCACGGTCGTCGGGGCGTCGGCCTCGGGCGTCGGCACGGCGGCGCCGAGGCTGCGCAGGCGGCTTTCCAGCGCCCGCCCGGCCCGTTCGGCCTCGGTCGCCTCGGCCCGCAGCACCGCCCGCAGCGCCGTCTTGCGCGCGGTCAGGGATTCAATCTCGCTCTGTCGGTCGCCCCGGGCGCTCTCGGTCGTGAACAGTTGCTCGCTGTTCAGCGCCGCCAGCCTGCGTACGCGGGTCAGTTCGGACTGCTCGTCCATCAGCGCCCTGGTCCGGGCGCGCAGTTCGGGCGCGATGGCGCGCATCAGGATGGAGGCCCGCACCGCGTTCACCGCCTCTTCCGACGGCACCAACAGGGGCGGGGGCGGCTTGCGGCTCATCATCTGCAGGGCCGACAGCAGGCGCGCCTGCCGACCGCGCGCGGCCGACAACTTCGCCACCAGCGCCGCCTCGCGCTGACCCAGTTCGCGCAGCCGGGTGCGCTGGGCGTTGATCAACTGATCGTCGGTGCTCACCGCGGCGGTCAGGCGGGACAGTTCGCGTTCCAGCGAGGCGATCTCGTTGGCGGCCTCCTCGGCCTCGGCGCGCAGTCTGCGGGCGCGGGCCAGCTCATCGCGATACTCGGCCTGAAGGCGCGCGACCTCGCCCCGCTCCTGCGGCGCCGCGGCGGCGACGGGCAGGGCGATCAGGCTCGCCAGCAAGAGGAAAACAAAGGGACGCATTCAGTCCCGATGATAGGGCGATCCGGCCAGAATGGTCACGGCCCGGTACAGTTGTTCCGCAAGCATCGCCCTCGCCAGCGCATGCGGCCAGGTCTGGGGGCCGAAGGCGAGGGTCGAGACCGCCGCCGCACGCACGCTGGCGTCCAGCCCGTCCGCGCCGCCGATGGCGAAGACCAGTCGCCGTTCGCCGCGATCCCGCAACTGGGCGATGTGTTCGGCGAAGGCGCGGCTGGAGTAGGTCTTGCCCCGCTCGTCACAGGCGATCAGGTGCGCGCCCTCGGCAGCCTTGAGGATCAGCTCCGCCTCCGGCGCCTTGCCCGGCTTGCGGGGCTCCAGGTCGATCAGTTCCAGCGGGCCCAGCCCCAGCGCCCGTCCCGCCAGGGTCGCGCGCTGGGCATAGTCGTCCGCGAGCACGGCTTCAGGCCCGCGTCCCGGCTTGCCGATCGCGATAACGCCCAGCTTCATGGGAGGCTCAGCCGATCAGGCGCGGCTGTCGGTGCGGTGGCCGCTGTCGACCGACCAGATCTTCTCGATGTTGTAGAAGGTGCGCACTTCCGGGCGGAACAGGTGGACGATCACGTCGCCGCCATCCAGCAGAACCCAGTCGCAGTGCGGCAGGCCCGAGACCTTGACCTTGCCCAGACCCATTTCCTTCATCAGCCGCTGCAGGTGATCCGCCAGCGCGCCGACATGGCGGTGCGAGCGGCCCGAGGCCACGATCATGGCGTCCGACATGGGGCTTTTGCCGCGCAGGTCGATCAGGACGATGTCCTGCGCCTTGTCTTCGTCGAGCTTGGCCAGAATGGCGTTCTCGAGGTCCGTCAGGCCGATGGGGAGGGGCGCTTCCTGACCATCTTCAGAGCGGACGGGCTCGAACTCGTCCATCTCGTGCGCCGTGTTGGAAACGGCGTCGTCTTGCGCGTCATACGCGGTAGAGGGGGTCAGCGGAGGGCTCCGGGGGTGGTTACTAAAGCGGCAGCCTAGCACAAACCCGACCGGGCGTCACGCACCTGAGCCTTTGGCCGCCTGACGCAGGGCCGTGGACGACCTCGGGTTCAGCGGCGCGGTCAGATAGGTCCAGGCCGGAGCCTCCAGATCGGGCAGCAGCCGGGCCTTCTCCGAGGGCACGCGCGCGCCGGCGAAGCGGGCGGCGGCGGGAGCGGTGCGGCTGTCCAGCAGCGAGCCCGGCCGGGCGATCACCGCCATCGGCATCAGGCGCGCGATGTCGGTCCAGCCGCGCCATTTGTGGAAGCTGGCCAGGTTGTCCGACCCCATCAGCCAGACGAACCGCACCCCCGGATGCCGGGCGACCAGCGCCCGAAGGGTGTCCACCGTCCATTGGGTGCCCATCCGGGTCTCGACGTCGGAGATGATCATCGACGGCCCGCTGGCGGCCAGTTTCGCCGCGCCGGCCGCCGAGGCCATGCGTTCGGCCAGAGGCGCGCTCTCGCGGGCGTCCTTCAGCGGGTTCTGCGGCGAGACCAGCCAGACGACCCGGTCCAGCCCCAGCCGGCGCAGGGCCGTTTCGGCGACGTGGGCGTGGCCGTCATGGGCGGGATTGAACGAGCCGCCGAACAGCCCGACCGCCATGCCGGGGCTCAGGTCCAGACCGTCACGCAGCGCGCCCCGGCGGGGACCGGGGTTTCTCGGCGCGGGACCGGCGTGGAAGAAGGACAAGGCGGGCTCGCGCGACTTATGCTCACCCGCGCCCTAACACGTCGAAACCGGGCTGTCGCGCTTGATCAGTGCGGGGAGCGTTTGAAGGACGATGTCGCCGCTCAGCGTCGGCGCCTTACGGCTGCCAGCCGCCGGGCGTCTCGACCACGCCTTCATCCTCATCATCGACGCGGGTCAACTCGCCGCGCGTCTTGCGGACCTCGATCCAGGCGGCGCGGAGAAGCTCGGTCACGCCCTCGCCCGATACGCCGGACACCAGCATCGGACGGCGACCGGCGACGGCCGCCAGGGCGGCGGCCTTCTCCTCGCGCTCTTCCTCCGACAGGGCGTCGATCTTGTTCAGCGCCAGCAGTTCGGTCTTGTCGGCCAGCCCCTCGCCATAGGCGTCCAACTCGCCGCGAATGATCCGCCAGGCCTCGACCACATCCTCCTGCGTCCCGTCGATCAGATGGATCAGCGAGGCCGACCGTTCGACGTGGCCGAGGAAGCGGGTGCCCAGGCCGGCGCCTTCCGACGCGCCCTCGATCAGGCCGGGGATGTCGGCGATGACGAAGCGTTCGGTCGGGCTCAGGTCCACCATGCCAAGGTTGGGCGCCAGGGTGGTGAAGGGATAGTCGGCGATCTTGGGCTTGGCCGCGCTGGCCGCCGCCAGGAAGGTCGACTTGCCCGCGTTCGGCAGGCCCGCCAGACCGATGTCGGCGATCAGCTTCAGGCGCAGCCAGACCCAGCGCTCCTGACCTTGCTGGCCGGGGTTGGCGTAGGTCGGCGCCTGGTTCTGCGGACCCTTGAACCGGGTGTTGCCCCAGCCGCCGTTGCCGCCCTTCAGCAGCATCTCGGTCATGCCGGGGCGGTCCATGTCCAGCAGCACCGTTTCCTTGTCCTCGTCCAGCACCTGGGTGCCGACCGGGACTTTCAGGATCACATCCTCGCCCTTGCCGCCGTGCATCTGGCGACCCTGGCCGTGGTGACCGGTCTGGGCCTTGAAATGCTGCTGGTAGCGATAGTCGATCAGGGTGTTCAGGCCATCGACGGCCGTGATCCACACATTGCCGCCATGACCGCCGTCACCGCCGTCCGGCCCGCCGTTCGGGATGAATTTCTCGCGCCGGAACGACACGGAGCCGCCGCCGCCGTTGCCGCTGCGGATATAGATCTTGGCCTGGTCGAGGAACTTCATCGCGGGATTTCTTTGGCGCTACCGCTCGCGTCCCCGCCTCCGCGGGGATGACGAACGGTCGCTCGCTGCTTGAGCGCCGTGCCTATACCCGAAGAGAGCGGCGATTTACAGGCCGGGCCGCGCGCGGGGACTCTTGCCGGATTCCGCGGCTCAGCTCACCCTCCCCGGTTGTGAAGATCGATCCTTCCAGCCTGATGAACCTGCTGACACCGCTGAAGGCGTCTGCTGACGCGCGTCAGGACCGGCTGGCGGCGCAGCAGTCGGCGAAGCTGCGCGAGGCGCAGGCCGCTTCGGAAAGCCTGAAATCCCGGTCGAGCGAAGCCTCCGAGGAGCGCAAGGCCGCGGCGCGTCAGAAGATCGAGCAGCTCAAGGCCCGGCTGCAGATGCTGCGCTCCATGGTCGGCGTGGACCCCGAGGGCATCGCCCGCATCGCCGCCCAGTTGGCGCGCGAGCTCGGCGCGGCGGTGAAGGCCTACGCCTCGGCGGGCGGCAACACCGCCGGGATGAGCGCGACGGGCGCAGCGCCGGTGGCCTCCAGCGAAACCGGCGCGTCTGCAGACGCTGTCGGTCAAGGACAAGGGCAGGCCGACGCGCAGCCGCGGCCGGCGGAAGCGTCGCCCTCGAAGGAACAGACGCACAGCGGAAAACCCGCAATCGGGGAGGAGCAGAAGGCCTCCAACCCCTATCAGCAGGCCATCGACGAACAGGCGCAGCCCCGATTGCGTCGGCAGGCGCCCGGCCGACGTATGCGGCGCGTAGATGAGCCCCGCATGCTCGAGATCGCTCATGACATTGCGGATCGAAGCCGGCGACAGCGCCATGGGCAGAACG
>JAVHYH010000122.1 GCA_031119155.1 Brevundimonas sp. | reverse complement strand
GTCACATAGTCGCCGGCCGCCACACGCTGGCCCTGAATGTCGCCGTCAGCGGGCAAACTGATCCGGCCGGTCTCGATCTTCAGCAGGCCGCCGCCAGGCATCGCGTCGCGGGCGTTCAGGGCCAGGTTCAGAATGGCGCTTTCCAGTTGATTGGCGTCGCAGCTGGTTCTCCAACCCGCAGCCATGGCGAGCCGCTTGCAGGTGATCGATTCTCCGATGGTGCGTTCGATCAGCTCCATCATGCCCTCGATCAGTTGATCCGGGTCCACCACCGTGGGGGCCAGGGTCTGCCGACGCGAAAAGGCGAGCAGCCTTTGGGTCAGGGCCGCGGCGCGGTCGGCCGAGGTGGTCGCCGCCCGGATGAACCGGTCGAGGTCCTCCAGGCGTCCCTCCCCCACCCGACGCCGCACGATATCCAGGGAACCGATGATCCCGGTCAGGAGGTTGTTGAAGTCATGGGCGATGCCGCCGGTGAGCTGCCCCACCGCCTCCATCTTCTGCGCCTGTCTGAGGGCGGTCTCGGCCTCGGCCAGCGCCTGGTCGGCGGCCTTCTGGTCCGTGACGTCGCGCCCATAGGCGTAGACCAGTCCGTCCTCCTCCGTCGTATGCCAGGAAATGCAGCGGTACTGGCCGTCCACGGTGCGAAAGCGGTTCTCGTAGTTGTTGAGGTCGCCGTCCCGGATCGCCTGTTCAAGCGCCCGCGTGCTGTCTGCGATATCCTCAGGGGCCATGAAAGCGTCGAAGGATCGCCCCACCACCGCGTCCGCCTCGTGACCCAGGATACGGGTCCAGGCCGGGTTCACCGCCCGGAAGACGCCATCCGCATCGACCACGCCCCTGCGGTCGCGCGACCGGGCCCAGAGTTGGTCGGCGCGGTTCCGCTCCCGCGACAGCGCCGAGGCGTTGGCCAAGGCGGCGCCGATCTGGTTGGCCACCAGTCGACCGAAGCCGGCGATATCGGGATCCTCCCGTCGATGGGGGTTGAGCCCCGCCACGAAAACGCCTGCCGGCCCTGAATCGCCCACCCCGGGGGCGCCGACGGCCATCGCCTCGACAGGCGAACTGTCCCACCCTCCCGAGGGCCAGGCCTCGTCGGCGGCCAGGGCGACGGTCGAAATCCCGTCGCCGTCCGGTAGAGGCCAGGGCCGGTCAAGAAGTCCTTCGCTGTCCGGCGCGCACGCCCATCCCGCCGTCTCCGGACCTGCAGGCAGAAAGAGAACGAACGGGAAGTCCCGACGATAGTCTCGAAAGACCCGGCACACGGCGTCCCGGATCGCGCGTTCGTCCGCAGCGCCGACGAGCTCCTGACCCAGTCGCCGCAGGATTTCGAGGCGCCGGTCGGCGATGACGCGTTCGGTGTCCTCGCTGACCACGCAGAGCAGGCCGCCGACCGCGCCATCCGCGCCGTGAAGGGGGCTGTAGGAAAAGCTGTGATAGGTTTCTTCCGGATAGCCGTTGCGTTCCAGCAGCAGCAGCAGGGCGTTGTTCCAGGTGGCTTCGCCCCGCCAGACCCGATCGACCTGGTCCGCCACATCGGCATAGACCTCGCTCCAGACCGTCTCGAACGGCTGTCCCAGCATGTGCGGATGCTTGGCGCCGAGGGTCGGGATATAGGCGTCGTTGTAGAAGAAATTCAGGTCGGGTCCCCAGCCGAGCCACATCTCGAATTTCGAGGTGAGGAGCATGCGAAGGGGGATTTTCAACGCGTCGGGCCATACGAGCGGATCCCCCAGGGGCGTCGCGGACCAATCCTTCGACCGCATCTGCCGGGCCATCTCGGATTCGCCCGGGAACACGCGCGCGAGCGCATCGAGCCTGTCTTCGATCATGTGGCTTCCCCTGCCTCCCCGGCCCTAACGCGAGGCGCCGAACGCGGTTGCGCCAGGCGAACCGAGTCACGTCAGCATCGTTCAAGAGCCATGGACCTTTGCACGATCGGTTATGAAGGCGTCACCCAGGCCGAGGTGATCGCCCGGCTCCAGGCCGCCCGCGTGGAGACCCTGGTGGACGTCAGGGCGATCGCCGCATCCCGTCGCGCGGGTTTCTCGAAGACCTTGCTGCGCGAGAGCCTCGCCGAGGCCGGCATCGACTATCTTCACCTGCGCGGCCTGGGCACGCCCAAGGCCGGACGCGAAGCGGCTCGCAAGGGCCGGATCGCGCAGATGCACGACATCTTCAACGCCCATATGGCGGAGCCTGCGGCCGTGGTCGATTTCGCCACGCTGGGCGACCTGGCCGTCCGCAGTCGCGTGGCGCTCCTGTGCTTCGAGGCCCAGGCCTGCGGCTGCCACAGGCTGGTCCTGGCCGACCGGCTGCGCCTGGAACGGGGCGTCGATGTCAAACACCTCTGAGGCCGCGCGCATGACCTCTCATCCACACCCGCCCCTTTGCTCCAGTGTCGTCCTCGACGTTGTAAACCGTGTCCAGGAGGCCTTCCCCGCATGACCGGAAACTACTTCCTTGACGCCCTGAAGCCGGAAACCGCGGACGCCGTGCGGGCCATCCTCCAGCCGGTGGACCTGGCCGACGGAGACGTGCTGATCCATCAGGAAGCCGAGGTCGCGATCGTCCACTTCCCGACCAGCGCCCAGCTGTCGAACATCACCGTCCTGCCGAGTGGCGATCATCTGGAGACTGCGGTGATCGGCAAGGAAGGCCTGTCCGGCCTGGCGCCATTCATGGCGTCAGCCCCCTGCGCCTGGCGGGTCGTGTCCACGGTCGGCGGCTCGGCCTGGGCCGCCCCGGCTGAAGACCTGCGGGCGCTGTCCGATCGCCTCCCGGATTTGCGCGTTCGCCTTCTGGCGCTCACGCATTTCTACCAGGCGCAGGCCAATCAGCTCGCCCTGTGCAACACCTATCATCGCGCGCCATCACGCCTGGCGCGCTGGCTGCTGATGACCAGCGATCTGACCGGCGTATCGGAACTCCGGATGACCCAGGAGCAGATCGCCAACGCCCTCGGCGTGCAGCGCACGGCCATGGTCGAGGCGTTCGGAGCGCTGAAGGCTGAAGGCCTGATCAAGCACACCCGCGCCCGCATGGCGATCCTGGACCGCGCGGGCCTGCGACGTCGGGCCTGCGGATGTTACGCCCAGCTCCACCGGATGGCGCTCAGCCTGGGCATCCTGCCGGGGAACCGCTGAGTCGACCGCGGTTCCGCGGTCAGGATGCGGTGTCTGCTGCACATGAAGGACGGCAGGATCGTTTGCGCAGGACGGTGCGACGTTTTCCGATCTGTCCGGCGTCCGGGCCGCGGCGCTTCGGACCCTCGCGGAGACGCTTCGATCACGCGAAGAGCGGTTCTGGAATGACGGGTCGCTTCGGGTCTTCGCCGGGCGCGGCGCGCCCCTGATCGACGTGAAGGTCCGCGACCGTCTTTTCGCGAACTGAACTCCGCCGGGTGTCCGACACAGGAACCTCCGGTCCTCCCGCCTGCTGGTTCGGTCGGAGACCCCCATGAGCCTGACCCTTCAACGGATCGCCTATTGCAGCGACGCCCGGCAGCCGGACCTGGCGATCGTGTCGCTCGCCGAGATCCTGGCCGTGTCCGACCGCAACAATCGCCGGGACAACCTCAGCGGTGTCCTGCTGGTCAGTCGCGGCCGCTTCTTTCAGGTTCTCGAAGGCGCGGCCCAAGACCTCGATCGCACCCTCGGCCGGATCATGGCCGATCCACGCCACGGCAATCTGCATTTCATCATGCGTCGCAACATCCAGACACGGCTGTTCGAGCAATGGGGGATGGTCGCGGCGCGGATAACCCCATCGCAACAGCCCGTTATCGACGAGGTCATCGACCGCTGCCGCGACGCGCCGGACACCGCCGTCGCCGCGGCGCGATCGCTGCTCGATCGGCAGTTCAAGGCCTGAGCCAGCCTGCCGGACCGCGCATCCATACGGGCGCGTCCGCGACGCCGTCCAGCTTCCCGCATGACCGATGGGCTGATCCTCCGTTGAGGCGGCAGTCGCGAACCGTCGCCGGCCCGGAGATTTTCTTCCCGTACGCCTGCACCGCCTCGCGGACCAAGGTGACGCATCGACGCCGAAAAAGGTCGAAAACCGACTTAGGAACAGCGACTTGATATCGGGAGTTGTTCGGTCCCCTTCGTCATTCGGGAGGCAGAGCAATGATGAAATACAGTTCCAGCATCCGCAAAGGCGGCGCGTCGCGTCGCTCCAGCCGACCGCAGGGCCGCAGGGGGCGCCGGTGACCCCTCCCGGCCCTCGCCCCCATGTGATCGAGCGTGCGCTCCAGCTCGCCGCCACAGGCCAATACCGGGCGCGCTGGGACGTCGCCCGGGCCCTTGAGAAGGAGGGTTACACCCTCGCCGATGTCAGTCATCTCGACGGGCGGGCCATCAGTCGCGAGCTGACCGCCCGCTGCCGGCAGGCCCGTATGTCGCGGGACGCCGCATGACCGGTCCCGATCCGAGTTGGCTTGCAATCGCAGCGGCGGTCATGGCGGTCCTCGCCCTGGCCCTGCTGGCGGGCCGCGGCGAACGCCCGTCGGAACGGCGGCCGGCCGATGACTGACGCCGCTCCGGCCAGCCACGTCGTCATCGTGGAGCCCGCGGCCCAGGGCTGGCTCCTGCGGGTGGGCGGCGCCGAAAACCCCATGCTCTTCGTCAGTGGACGCGTGGCGGAACAGTCGGGTCGTGACCTGGCCTTGCGCCTTGCGAACGCCGGGGCCGAGGTTCGGCTGGAGCTCCGGTTGCGCGGCGGCGCGGTCGCCGCCCGCTTCCTCTGCTTCCCGGCACCGGATGACGAGGACAACCCAATGGCGGCCCGAACCGCCGCCATGACCGATGATCCTGGCCTATCCCCCCGGTGACGGTCAGAGACAAGGCCGACGGGGCGGCTGACCGCCCCGTCCGTTTGATTTACATCGGTTGGTCGGGGTGGGTTTGCGTCCCCGGAGGAGGCCCGTCGACCTGTTGCAGCGGATCGTCGGTTTCCCTGACCGCGCCGACGGCCTCTCCCGGGCGGGCGAGGGCCACGGCGGCGTCCACGGCCTGAACGCCGGTCTTTGAGGGAACCTTGACGGTGCGTTCCCCGCCATCGGGCGCGTGCAGGGTGACCTCGAAGATCCTCACGAACCAGTCCCGAAGCCGCCGGAGCCCCCGGCGCCCGCCGCGCCCTTGCCGCCGGTGGCCGGATCGGCCTTCTCCTTGCCGGGCCCGGCGGTGTTGTCCTGGTCCGGCCGCGTGACCCCGGCGCTGCGGTCGGCGTCGGTCTTGTCGCCCGGCTTCAGGGCGGTGTTTGGCGTGTTGGCGTCAGTCATGTTGGTCTCCTTCTGCAGAACCAACCGGGGTCGGGACGGTCCGTTCCGCCGAGGATGGCGACAGCCCTCCGCCCGCGTCGGACTTGTGCTCGATCCGACCGCTCTCGACCTCGGTTCTGGAAATGACCTCTTCCTGACCGGTCTCCAGCAACTCCTCCTCCGGCCCGCCGCGTCCCCCGGCCGCGAGCCCGCGCGGGAGCGGATCCTTACGGGCGCCGGACATCAGGTGTGCGGCAGCAGGACGACCTTGGTCCAGTCATTCTGGTTTTCCTTGAAGTTCCTGTAGCCCTCCGGGGCCTGTTCCAGCGGGAGCCGATGGCTGATCAGGTCTGTCGTGTCGATCCTGCCCTCCAGGATCAGCTGCAGCAGGTCCGGCAGGTAGCGCTGGACATGGGTCTGGCCGGTCTTGAGGGTCAGGCCCTTCTCCATGAAGGCGCCCACCGGCCATTTGTCGGCCATCCCGCCATAGACGCCCGGCACCGAGACCGTGCCGCCCTTGCGCACCGCCATGATGGTTTCGCGCAGGACATGGGTCCGGTCCGTCCCGAGCTTGGTGGTCGTCTTGATGGCGTCGACGATGTTGTCAGGCGAAAAGCCATGGCTCTCCATGCCCACCGCGTCGATGCAGCTGTCGGGGCCCAGACCCGCGGTCATCTCCATAAGGGCCTCGCGCACCTTCACCTCGTGATAGTTCAGCACCTCCGCGCCATTGGCCCGGGCCAGCGCCAGGCGGTTGGGATGATGATCGATGGCGATGACCCGACCTGCGCCCTGCAGGATGGCGCTCTTGATGGCGAACAGCCCCACGGGACCGCAGCCCCAGACCGCCACCGTGTCGCCCGGCTCAATCTGGCAGTTCTCCGCCGCCATCCAGCCGGTCGGGAAGATGTCCGACAGGAAGAGGACCCGCTCGTCCTCGATCCCGTCCGGAATCTTGATCGGCCCATAGTCGGAGTACGGCACCCGCGCATATTCCGCCTGTCCGCCCGCATAGCCGCCGGTCAGGTGCGAGTAGCCGAACAGGCCGGACGCGGAATAGCCGTAGGCGATCTCGGTCGCGTCAGCCTTGTCGGCCGGGTTGGAGTTGTCGCAGGCCGCCGGCATCGACTTTTCGCAGAAGAAGCACTGGCCGCAGGCGATGACGAACGGCACCACCACGCGGTCGCCCTTCTTCAGGCTGGTGTTGCCGCGCCCGACCTCAACCACCTCGCCCATGAACTCATGGCCCAGGATGTCGCCGTTGGACATGCCGGGGATGTAGCTGTCGTAGAGGTGCAGGTCCGAGCCGCAGATCGCTGTCGCGGTGATCCTGATGATGGCGTCGCGCGGATTGACGATCTGGGGGTCCGGGACGGTATCGACCTGCACATTGTGTTTGCCGTGCCAGGTGAGGGCGCGCATGGGCGGCTCCTTTGGAAGAGGGAGAGATCAGATGTGGCGGGCGCCGCGGGGCGCAGCCTCCGGCGCTTGCGAGGTCGAGACCTCGCCGGTCTCCATCAACTGCTTGAAGCGACGCAGCTCGCGGCGAGCCTGAATGCGAGGCTCGCGCTGGAGCACCTTGGCGACAACCTTGCCGACGACGCCCGCCGGCGGGTCGTAGCTGATGAAGATCCGGACCTCGGTCCCGCGTCCGAAGGCGTTGTCGCGGAACTCGATCCAGCCCTCATGATCCACCTCGGAGCCCTCGGCGGCGCGCCAAGCGATGTAGTCGCCCGGCCGGTCCTCGGTGATCTCGCTGATCAGCTCGATGTCGGCGCCCGCCGGCCCGGCGATGATCCAGCTGGAGCGACCGGATTCCAGCAGCTCCACCTCCTTCACGTTTTCCATGAAGGTCGGCAGGTTCCGCAGATCGCGCCAATAGTCGTACAGAGCCTGGCGGGGGCGGTTGATCAGGGCCGCGCGTGTGCTTGACGCCGCGTACTCACCTTCAATCCGATCCCTGTCGTTGAAGGCGGTGGAGGCGACGTCGGCGTCGGTCGAGAGGCCTTCGGAGGCATCCGTATCGGGCATGGCGAACTCCTGTGTCTGGAGCCCGGCCAACCGGGGCGCCGCCGCTTCGTTCCCCCGCCGGTCATCAGAAACCCGGAGACGGCGCTCGCGTCGGCGAGATGCGTGTCGGGGCCGTCATGACCGCCACACCTCCCTCCTGCAAAGGCGCCCCGGCCCCCTGGCCGTCGTCACCGGAACCTCGCCCGGCATGGGAAGGCAGCTGGCTCGGCTCTTCCCGGAAGACGGCCACGACCGGGTCATCGCGGCCGACCCGCCGCTGGCCGACGCAATCCGACGGCTGGAGGCGTCAGTGGCGAGGGTGAAGGCGGTCCACGGCGTCCTGGCGACCTGGCGACCGAACAGGGCGTTGAGGCGTTGGTCGAGCGGAACGGGGATCGGCCCTTCGAGGATGCAGGCGGCGGTGGCTGCGATCAGACCCCAATCCCCGCTCGCCGAGCCCCACCGCAAGACGGCTGCGCCGGGGAGCGGCGACTGACTACGGACGTGGAACCGCCGGCTGCAGGCGCAGTTGGGGGAGCGGAGTGTTTCCCTCAACAGTCCCCGAAGCCCCGGTGCGCACGCCCCCAGACCCGCGCCGGGGCTTCTTCTCATCCAGCGCCTGACCGGATGGCGGATCGACCTGGTGATCCCCGCCCCCGTCAGGACCGCGCCAGCGCGAAAGCCTCAAGCGTAAGACGTCGCGTCCCATTCCGCCGCCGCACGCCCCCCGCCGCCCGCCCGGTTCATCGGAAACCGGCGGCGGAACGGCATGGCTTCAGCACAGTTCACCGTGTCGCTCCAGTTCTCGCAGCGAGACAGACCTTGGCCGATGAGTCCCTGACAGTGATTGCACAGGACGCCGTTCCTGGCGACCTGGCGCGGGCTGGACCCTGACGCGATGGCGAATGGTCTGCGCGATCGCGTGCCGGAAAACGCAGTCCACCTCTGCGTGGACATGCAACGGCTCTTCGTGGACGACACGCCGTGGCGCACGCCATGGGCGCAGCGGGTCATCCCGCTGATCGCTCGCGTCTGCGACGCTCACGCCGACCGCACCTGCTTCACGCGCTTCATCCCTCCGGCTGCGCCCGGGGCGGCCGCCGGCGAATGGGTGCGATACTGGAACCGTTGGGTCGAATTGACCGGTGACCGGATCGACCCCGCGCTGGTGGAGCTGGCCCCGGATCTTCAGCGCTACGTTCCGCCTGCACGCGTGTTCGACAAGACCGTCTATTCGCCCTGGGCATGCGGCGGCCTGCAACAGTCGCTGGTCGCGTCCGGCATCGACACCCTGGTGGTGACCGGGGGTGAAACCGACATCTGCGTCCTCGCCACCGTACTGGGCGCGGTCGACCTCGGCTTCCGGGTGGTGGTCGTGACAGATGCCTTGTGCAGTTCGGCCGACAGCGTCCACGACGCCGCGCTCAAGCTCTATCGGGACCGGTTCGGGCTGCAGATCGAAACCGTCGAACTGGATGAGTTGCTCGACGGATGGCGCTGACAGCGCAGGCTCAGGTGATCCGCTTGGCGGAGACCGGGTCACTGGCGGGGAAGGTCTCCTCCAGCCCTTCGTCGATCAGGGCCTCCTGACGGGTCTCAGCCCGGGCCGTCTGCGGCTCGAGCTGATCCGGCTTACCCATGAGGGGCTCGGCCCTCACGGCATGCGGCGTCTCGGGGTCTCGATCCCTGTTCTCGTTCGTCACGGCAGCCTCGTCATCCTGGATGGTCATGTTCGGCGAGCGAGCCGAACCCGGGTTCAGATAGACCCCCGCCATCGCATAAGCGGCGTCGGCGGGCATTTCAGAATTGGTCAGCATGGGCTCCTCCGGGCCGCACAACCGGGGTTGATGCCCGCGGTTCCTGTGTCGAATCCCGACGCAACCCGACCGCTCCGCCACAGTTGTGTGCGGGTCCAGAGGAGGATCTCATGAAAACCATTCAACTGCTTGGCGCGAGTGCGCTGGTCCTGGCGCTCGGCGCCTGCCAACAGGAATCCGGCGGCGCGCCCGATCAGCAGAACCAGGCGGTCAACGCGACCCAGGATGCCGCCGCCGGCGTCACCGGCGCCGTGGCTGGTCCGGCGGGGGCCATGACCAACGCCAGCTTCGTCAGCAACGCCGCGATCGGCGGCCTGTATGAGGTGGAGGCCGGCCGCATCGCCGCCCAGCGCTCGACCAATCCCCGCATCAAGGCGTTCGGCGAGCAGATGGTCGCCGATCACGGCAAGGCCGGCGATGAACTCAAGCCGATCGCCACCGCCGCCAACCTCGCCGTCCCCACCGCGCTCGACCAGCGCCACCAGGGACTGATCGACAATCTGCGCGGCGCCACCCTCCAGGACTTCGATCGCGTTTATCTGCAACAGCAGGAGGCCGCCCACAACGAGACCGTGGCCTTGCTTGAAAGCTATGGCCGCATGGGCGACCACCAGCCCCTCAAGGACTGGGCCGCCAAGACGCTGCCGGTCGTGCGTCACCATCAGCAGATGGTCGACCAGCTGGATGAAGCGACCGCAGACGCGCCCCGATAGCCGCCCGATGCCGCAGGACGACGGTGTTCGTCCTGCGG
>JAVHYH010000121.1 GCA_031119155.1 Brevundimonas sp. | reverse complement strand
TGGTCGTCACCCACAGCCCGCAGGTCGCCGCGCGCGGTCACGCCCACTGGAAGGTGCGCAAGTCCGACACCGGCGGCCTGACCGCGACCACGGTCGATACGCTGGACGAAACGCAACGGCTGGAGGAGATCGCCCGCATGCTGTCCGGCGCGACCATCACCGACGAGGCGCGGGCCGCGGCGCGGTCGCTGATCGGCTAACCGGCCTCGGGCGGCGGGAAGTCGTCCCAGCTCACGCCGTTGCAGACCGCCTCGGCCGAGCGGGCGACGCCGCGGCGCTGCAGCCGCGACATCCGATCCCGACGCAGAACCGACGCCCGCAGGTCCGCCTGATAGGGGACGATCTCCACCCCCGGCAGACAGGCGCGGGCCATCGGCTCCTCGACGATGAACATGCGCGTGTCCGTCGTCTCGTCCTCGAACGCCCCATCCAGCGCCCTTGTCCGGGCCTCGCCCGGCAGTCGGTACAGCAGCCAGCCGGGGTGGATGTCATTGCGCCGGGCGAAGGCCATCTGGCGCTGGGCCGTGCGCGAGGCGTTCACCGCCGCGACCGTTTCTCCCCGCGCCCGGGCCTCGGCGATCAGCAGGGGATCGATGCTGCCGTGCAGGCCGATGATCGCCCCGCGCTCGACGATCAGCCGCCTGGCCAGCGGCAGGAAATAGTTGGCGCATGACGAGTTGCACTCCTCGCGCACCCGCATGGTCAGGCCCTTGCCCTCGAACCGTTCGGCGATATCCAGCGCCGGCCCGACCGAGCCGCCCTGGCTGGTCAGGATCACTTCGCGCGTGGTCGGTTGCAGACGTTCGGCGACGCAGTCCGCCATGGCCCGGTCGGTCTGGCCGTTCAGGACGAAGATCTCCGGCGTCTGCTGACGACAGGCGACATCCAGCGCGGCCGAGGTCGAGGACGAAACCAGCCACAGCCCCGCCGTCGCCGCGAGGACGACGCCCGTGATGCGATGGATCATCCCTCCCTCCGCTCAAGCTGCGCTTACGGCAACCTAGGGGCGATCAGGGGATTCGGCCAAGCTTGAGAGGGAAAAGCCCTCCCCCTCGATGGGGGAGGGTTGGGTGGGGGTGAGTGCAGGGGGGCCGGCGACCAGCCTTCAAGGCTCTGTCGTCCTGGCCTCACGCGCCATCATCCGACAGCGCAGCGCGCGCACCCCCATCCCCGACCCTTCCCCCATCGAGGGGGAAGGGAGTCTGACGCGACGTCAGGCCCCCTGCAGCACCTTGCGCAGGGCGGTGTGGATGTCCGGGTTGGCGGCCAGCACCTGCTTGCCGTTCTTCGGATCGCCGTCGATGTCGATGGTGGTGACCAGACCGCCGGCTTCCGTGACCAGCAGGATGCCCGCCGCCACGTCCCAGGCCTGCAGGTTGCGCTCGAAGAAGGCGTCGTAGCGGCCCGCGGCGACCCAGGCGAAGTCCAGGGCGGCCGAGCCGAGGCGGCGGATGCCCGCGACGCGCTGGCCGACGGCGTGGATGTCCTTGATCGACTGGGCGTGGCCGGTCTTGCCGATGAAGGGCAGGCCGGTGCCGATCAGGCTTTCCGACAGATCCTTGCGGCCCGCCACGCGGATGCGACCGTCGTTCAGGTAGCAGCCCTTGCCCTTCTCGGCCCAGAACATCTCGTTCATCACCGGGTTGTAGGTCACGGCGGCGACGATCTCGGACGAGCCGTCCGGGGCGAAACGCTCCAGACCGACCGTGATCGCGAAATGCGGCATGGCGTGGATGAAGTTGGTCGTGCCGTCGATCGGATCGACGATCCAGCGGTGCGACTTGTCGGTGCCTTCGACGAAGCCGCGCTCCTCGCCCAGGAAGCCATAGCCCGGACGGGCCTTCATCAGCAGTTCGTACAGGGTGTCTTCTGCCTTGATGTCGGCGGCGGTGACGAAATCGCCCGGACCCTTGCGCGAGGTCTGGAGCTGGCTGACTTCACCGAAGTCGCGCAGCATCGGGCGAGCGGTCTTGCGGACCGCGTCCATCATGACGGTGAGCAGGGCGGAGGCGAGGGCCATCTTGGATCTCCTGGTCCGTGTGTCCTGAAAAGGCGCTTGGCCCGGACAGACGGAGAAGTTCAAACGCTAACCGGCTCCGACGGAGCTGGTGAAGTGGTTAGTGGACAGTGATTAGTGGATGACAGCGGGCGCTGTCGAAGCGGCGGCGAACCACTAACCACTAATCACTAACCACGCGGCGAAGCCGCTTAGTCCGCGCGGCGCACGTATTCGCCGGTCGAGGTGTCGACGACGATCTTCTCGCCGGCCGACATGTACGGCGGGATCATGATGCGGACGCCGTTGTTGGCGACGGCGGGCTTGTAGGACGACGAGGCGGTCTGGCCCTTCACGGTGGGCTCGGTCTCGACGACTTCCAGCGTGACCTGATCCGGCAGCGACAGACCGATCGGACGGTCCTCGTGCATTTCGATCACGACCTTCATGCCTTCCTGCAGGTAGGGGATGCGTTCGTCGCCGACCCATTCCTTCTGCAGTTCGATCTGCTCGTAGTTCTCGTCGTTCATGAAGACGAGGGTCTCGCCGCCGTCATACAGGTACGAGAAGTCCTTCTGCTCCAGCGTGACGCGCTCGACCTTGTCTTCCGAGCGGAAGCGTTCGTTCAGCTTGTTGCCGGTCTCGAGGTTCTTGGCCTCGACGTTGGCGAAGGCGCCGCCCTTGCCGGGCTTGACGTGGCTGGCCTTGGTGACGACCCACAGGCCGCCGTTGTGCTGCAGGACCATGCCGGGCTTGATGGTGTTGCCGTTAATCTTGGCCATGATGTCTCGGAAGGATTGAGGCGCAGCCCTTGCGGCGCGCGCGAACGGGCGCAGTCCCTAACGGAAGCCGGGGCTCACGGCAAGCTGGGGCGGTTCAGTGCAGCGTCGCCCGCGCCTCATCCACCTTGCGGTCCAGCGTGTTCAGCACCCGCGTGCCGCCGCCGATGGGGGCGGCCAGCTTGCCGGCGTCGGGGTCCAGCCGTCGGGCTTCATGGGCGAAGGCCGCCGCCAGCCCGGCCGAGGCCATCGCCGCGCCGATCTGCAGCACCCGCCCGGCAGGCCGCGCCGCCAGCCACAGGGCGTTCACCGCCTGCGTCGCCGCCCACAGGCCGAGGGCCGCATTCCGGCGCGGCTGCGACGGCGCATTCCACACCCGCACCGCCGACAGGCTGGTGGCGGAGAACACGGCGGGCACGATCATGCTCATGGGGCCGCGCGGGCGTTCGGTGACCGGCCGCGCGCCGCTGCGCAGGTCTTCCGCCGACAGACGGGGCGTCAGCGCCTTCTGGGCCAGGAAGGTCGCGGCCAGCGCAAAGCCCGCCGTCACCGCCACGCCCAGCAGCACATGGCCGACGCTCCGATCCTCGCCATTGACGAAATCCAGCGCCGCATCCTTCGCGTCGTCGAACACATCATCGATATCGGTCATCAGCGGCTCCTCCAGCGTCCGGAGGGGAATGAGCCGGAAGGGGCAGGGGTTCCGTCGGGCTTGTCCGGCCGCGGGTCCCACGCCATCGTCCTTAGGAGGGGGATATCATGCTGCACATCTTCGCTGCCGTTCTGGCGCTGTCCGATCCTGCCGGCCCTGTGGTCGAGGTGAGGATCGCCGACGTGATCGCTGACCCCGAGCGCTACGGAGGGCAGGCGCTTCGCATTCGGGGACAGGTGGATGCCTGCTACGGCTTCGTCTGCTCGATCTGCCCGGAGGAGATGACGCCCGACACGGCGGATGGTGAGAAGTGTCTGCGCATCGCCTTCGACGGGTTCGTCAGCGAGGAGGATCGGGCGCGCGAGGATGAAGGGGGCTACATGCCGGCTCCGTGGCACGAGGTTGAGAAGCTTTTTCGCTTCTCGGTGGTCACGGCCGAGGGGGTCTTCAATCCCTCATGCCTTACGAACCGCCCGTGGCCGCGCGAACCCGGGGCTCGGGCCGACGATGTGGTTGTGTGCTCGGATCGGGCGACGACCTGGCAAAGCGTTCGAGTTCGGGCGGTACACCGCCGATTGCCTTCGAACGCCGGGCTGGTCTTCGATCGTGAGCGGGGCGGATTGTCACCTGCGCCGGAGTCTGTTTCCGTGCCGGTGAAGACTGCCTATCGCGACTATCTGAGGCTGATCGGGTCAGACGAGGATGACCCGTCCGCCGTATTCATTCCGGAACTCGCAAATCTCAAGCCGGGACTTGCGAGCGAGGAAGCGCGGCTCTGCATCTGTCTGAAAGACGACTGTGAAGCGGATTGGCCGCGTCGTGATGTGAGTGTTTGGGCGCGGACCTCGAATGATCCGTACATCTGCCATGTCGCGCTCAGGACAGACGGCGTCTGGCGGGTCTTCCCCGAATAGGCGATCTCCCTCCCCGGGACGGGGAGGGAGGAGTCGCGATCAGTTCCCGGTCGCGCTCTTGTCCGGGGCGATCTCGGTCATGGCGGATTGCAGGTAGTTCTGCTCGCCCAGTTGTTCGATCAGCTTGTGCTGGGCCTCGAGGAAGTCGATGTGCTCCTCGGTGTCCGACAGGATGCGCATGGCCAGATCGCGGCTGACGTAGTCGCGGGCGGCCTCGAACTGGGCGACGGCGGCGATCACGGTGTCGCGCGAGCCCAGCTCCAGCTGCAGGTCGGCGCCCAGGCATTCGAAGACGTTCTCGCCGATCTTCAGCTTGTGCAGGTCCTGCAGGTTCGGCAGGCCGTCGAGGAAGAGCACGCGCTTGATCAGCATGTCGGCGTGACGCATCTCGCCGATCGATTCGTCATAGATGATCTGGCCGAGGTGCTTCAGGCCCCAGCTTTCGAACATGCGGGCATGCAGGAAATACTGGTTCACCGCGGTGAGTTCGTTGGTCAGGATCGCGTTCAGCGTCCGGATGATCGCGGGGTCGCCCTTCATGGCAGTGTCCTTGCGCAAGTCGCGGCGCCGCCGGAGAGGGCGCGCCTTCAGTCCCGCGATTCATAACACGAACGAACGCCGTGTGTTCACTTGCGAACACTTATCACTACATTGAAATTGCGAGTAAAAATCGCCCTCAGCAAGGGCTGATAATGCTACTCAGCAGCGAGGGCGAAGGCCTGCTGCGTTTCCTGGATCATCTGGCGCATTTCGCAGACGCATTTGGCGCACTGGGCCTGGCACTGGTGGCTGGCGAAGACGTCGCGCGGACGCGTCGCGCCCGCCTCGATGGCCGAGGCGACGTCACGCTTGCGAAGACCGTTACAGTTGCAGACGTACAAGGAGGCGGACCCACTCAATGCGAATGGTTCGCTATAGCAGTGCAATTAAGGCGACTGCAAGTCGTTCGCATGCGGCGTGGTGGCGCCGGGTCGGGACGGCGTTGCGGTGATCGACGTTCTCTGATCCCCTGCGGGCGACAGGGGGAGCGGTCCATGACGTTTGCGAAGATCCTGGCGCAGATCGCGCTGATCGCCGGTCTGCTGACGGCAGGCCCCGTGGCGCTGGCGTCGGAGCGGGCAGGGCTTCCGGCCTTTACCTCCATGGCCGAACTGACCGCCTTCCTCGACGCCCATGCCTCGCAGGACCCGCAGGACATCACCTGTCCGCCGGAAAACCCCGACTGTCTGGTCGATGTCACAGAGGAGGTCGGCGACATCATCGTGACCGGCTCGCGCGCCTCCACGCCGTCCATCACCAACAACCAGGAAGCGGGCGTTGACGAGGGCGATATCGTCAAGGCGCGGGGCGACACCCTGGTCATCCTGCGTCGCGGGCGGCTGTTCACCGTCGACACGGGGCAGGGGCGGCTGCGCCTGGTGGACCGGGCCGACGCCTATCCGCCCGGCGCGGAAGCCACGGGGGACTGGTACGACGAAATGCTGGTCGCCGGAGATCGGGTCATCGTCATCGGCTACAGCTACGAACGGGGCGGGACCGAGATCAATCGCTTCCGGCTGGACGCCGCGGGCCGACTGACCTTCGAGGACAGTCATCATCTGGCGTCGGAAGACTATTATTCGTCGCGGAACTACGCCTCCCGGCTCGTGGGAGATCAGCTGGTCGTCTATTCGCCGGTCGATCCCGAGACCGGCGATCCGCTGAAGGACCTGCCCCGCCTGACCCGCTGGACGCCGGACGCCGAGGGGCAGGAGGACCGCGCCGACGACTATGAGGACATGCCCGGTCGGCCCATCGTCACGCCCGGGGACGTCTATCAGGCGCCGGGCGTGGGCGAGGGCAGCCGGTCTCTGGTCTTTCACACCGTCGTCCGCTGCCCGCTGTCGGCGGAAGAACTGACCTGCCGCGCCACGGCGATCCTCGGGCCGGGATCGCGCAGCTTCTATGTCGCGCAGACGGCGGTCTATGTCTGGATGGCCGAGAGTGAGTGGGCGCTGCCCAAGGGGGATCTGCCGCGCAGCTGGCTGTACCGCGTGCCGCTGGACGGCGGCCGTCCGCAGGCGGCGGCGACCGTGGGCGCGCCCATCGACCAGTTCTCCTTCCTCGAGGAGCCCGAACTGGAGCGGATCAATGTGCTGGTCGTCGCCAATGATGGCGGCGACGCGATGTGGAGTTCGGAACACACCGGCGGCGGCGCGGCGCTCCTGCAGCTGCCCTTCTCGCGCTTCGGAGACGGTGAGGCCGAGGCCGACTTCGCGGACTACCGCATCCTTCCCGGTCTGGCGGAAGGGCGGGCGCAGAACCGGTTCGTCGGCGCGTTCCTGCTCTACTCCAGTTCGACCTGGAGCCGCCTGAACGCGTACGACCGGACGGCGCCGCGCTACGAAAGCCGCCTGTTCGCGGTCCCGCTGGCGCTCGGGCCGACGCAGAGCTGGGGCGTGCCGGGCGCGGTCAGCCGCATCGAGGTCATGGGGCCGGACGCCCTGGTCGTGTCCGGCGAAGAGGACGTCTTCTTCACCACCGTCGACCTGCAGGCGCCCCGGCCGGTGATCAGCGACCAGTTCGTGATGGTCGGTTCCGAAGAGACCGAAAGCCGCAGCCACGCCTTCTTCTTCCAGCCTGACCTGTCCAGCCCCGACGGTTCTACGGGGGTGCTGGGCCTTCCGGTGACCCGTCCTCGCGGCGGCACGGAGGACGACGAGGATTGGGGCGAGACGGTCGCGACCATCACCTACATGCGCCGCAGCAGCCTCGGGCGGCTGGGCGACATCGGATCGCTGGACGCCGGCGAGGACCGTCGTCGCGACGACGGCTGCGTCGCCTCCTGCTATGACTGGTACGGCGACGCCCGCCCCATCTTCCTCGGCGACCGCATCTTCGCCCTGCTGGGCTATGAGCTGGTCGAGGGGCGGGAGCGGGCCGGGCGCATCCGAGAGGTCCGGCGGGTGGACATGACGCCGCCGACCCCGCCGGGACCCCGCCCCTATTACCGCGACCTCGATTGACCTTCGCGCCGGTTCGTCGCACTCCCCGCCCATGGCCAAAGCACCCGTCGTTCCGCCGCGCCCGCCGTGCGCCCTGTATCTGATCACCCCGCCGACGATCCCGGACCTGCCCGGGTTCGCCAGGACGCTGGGCGAGGCGCTGGACGCCGGGGCGGTGGCGGCGCTGCAGATCCGGCTGAAGGATGTCGATGACGCCGCCGTGCTGGCCGCGGTCGAGGCCTTGCGGCCGGTGGCGCAGGCGCGCGGCGTGGCGGTGATCCTGAACGACCGCCCGGACCTGGCGAAGCGCTCGGGCTGCGACGGTGTCCACGTTGGGCAGTCGGACGCCTCCTATGACGAGGCGCGGCGCACCATGGGGCCGGACGCCATGATCGGCGTCACCTGCCATGACAGCCGCGAGCTGGCCATGGACGCGGCCGAGGCGGGGGCCGACTACGTCGCCTTCGGGGCCTTCTTCCCGACCACGACCAAGGAAACCGAGCACCGGCCCGAGCCCGAAATCCTGACCATCTGGCAGGAGACGGTCGAGACGCCCTGCGTCGCCATCGGGGGCATCACCGCCGCCAACGCCGCCGAACTGGCCCGCGCCGGGGCGGACTTTGTGGCCGTCAGCGGCGCCGTCTGGAACCACCCCAAGGGGGCGGCGGAAGCGGTTCGCGAGCTTGATCAGGTGCTTGCGACCGCCTTCTGACCTTCAGGGGATATTAGGAAGCCCCCGTCTAGGTAGCACCGGTAAACTTACGTTCGCCGGACCCGATCATGACCATGAGCCGCGTGCTCGACACCCAGCCCGCCGCCGTGGCCGACAAGGCGCCGCCTCCGCGCGCGCTGCCGTCAGGGCCCGCGCCGATGAGCGGGATCGGCCAGCCCATGGCCCCGGTCTTCACCGCCGTGGCGGTGCTGGTGCTGACCGTCCTGTCGCTGGCCTTCGCCCGCTCCACGGATGCGGTCGCCGCCCTGTGGGGCGCGGGCGGGGTGGCGGTGGCGGTGTGGCTGCGCACCTCGCGCGGCCCGCTTTACGACATGTGTTTCGCGGGGCTGATGGTCTGCGGCCTGGCGGCGGGGAACCTGCTCGGCGGCAACACCAAGGGCTCGACGGTCCTGTTCACCGTCGCCAACATGCTGGACATCTATGTCGCGGTCCTGATGGCGCGGCGGTTCGCCCCCACCCTGAACCTGGCCAGCGTCGCCGGCTGCAGCCGCTTCCTGATCGCCGCCGCCATCATCGCCCCCCTGCCGGCGGCCATTCTGGTCGGCGGGACGCTGTGGTTCAGCCACGGCGCCAACTTCTTCGACACCGCCCAGACCTGGTGGTTCGCCCACGCCCTCAGCATCGCGGTCATCGGCAGCTTCGGCCTGACCATCACCCGCCGCGAGGTGGTGCGTCTGCGCGCCCCCGCGCGCGCCGCCGAGGCGGTGGTGCTGCTGGGCCTGCTGGTCGTCGCCAACCTGCTGATCTTCGGCATGCAGTCCCTGCCGATCAGCTTCGTCATCCTGCCGCTGCTGCTGTTCATCGCGGTCCGCCTGCGCCTGCTGGGGGTGACGACGGCCCTGGTGGCCATCGCCCTGTTCGCGGTCGGCGGCACCATGATGGGCTACGGCCCCTATTCGAAGGTCTTCAGCGCCACCGACCGGGTGATGATGGCGCAGTTGCTTGTGCTGTTCGGCTATCTGCCCATCCTGCTGGTCGCCGCCCTGCTGGAGGAGCGCGATCGGCTGTCGGACCGCGCCAAGGCCGGTCAGGTCCGCGCCGAGCGAGCCTCCGCCGCCAAGTCGCGCCTGCTGGCCAATGTGGCCCATGAGATCAAGAGCCCGGTGGGCGGCATCATCGGCATCGGCGAGCTGTGGCGCGCCGGCCAGCTGGGCGCGACCACCCCGACCCAGACCGAGATGGCCGAGATGCTGGTCAAGACGGCGCGGCAGGTCGAGGCGCTGGCCCACGACCTGCTGGACGTCGCCCGCGCCGAGTCCGGGGCGGTAAAGGTTGAGCTTCGACCCACCGACGTGTCCGGCCTGCTGGACGACGTGCGCCGCGCCACCGCCCTGCGGCCCGAGGCCCAGGGCATACGCATCGATGTGGTCAGCGAAGGCGACGGCCTGGTCGCCCTGGCCGATTCCCAGCGTCTGGCCCAGGTGTTCGGCAATCTGGTCTCCAACGCCGTGAAATACGGCGGCGAGGGCGGGATCGTTATCATGCGCGCCACCCGCATCCACGACGGCGTCCGGGTCGAGGTCATCGACCGCGGCCCCGGCCTGTCGCCCGAGAAACAGGCCCAGCTGTTCGAGCCGTTCAACCGCCTCGGTCTGGAGCGGTCGACGGTCGAGGGCCACGGCATCGGTCTGGCCCTGGCCAAGCGGCTGGTCGAGCTGCAGGGCGGGACCATCGGCGTGACCTCGACGCCGGGCGAGGGCGCGGTCTTCTGGGTCGAGCTGCCCGCCGCCTGATCGCGGGCCATTCAGGCCTTGCCGTCGCCACGCTCAGGGGTGAAGGTCGCGGCATGAAAGCCCTTGTCGCGTCCGCCGCCCTCCTGACCCTCGCCGCCGCGCCCGTCGCGCTCGCCCAGACGGCGCCAGCGCCCGCGCCGGCGACACAGACCCCGCCGCCGGCCGCCGCGCCCGGTTCGGACTTCACCCGGGATCTGAACGGCGGTCCGCCGCGCCCGGCCGAGTATCTGGCCCCCGCGCCCGCGCCGGTGACGGCGCCT
>JAVHYH010000120.1 GCA_031119155.1 Brevundimonas sp. | reverse complement strand
ACTGTCCATCGAGCTGGACCTCGACAACCGGCTGCGCGACCTCGTCGGCGACGGCTACGATCTGGCGGTCCGCTTCGGCCACCTGACGGACTCGCGACTGATTGCGCGCAGGCTGGCGTCCCGCCGGCTCATCCTCTGCGCCAGCCCGGACTACCTCGCCCGCCGCGGCGCGCCCCGCACCCTGTCTGAACTTCAGGCCCACGACCTGCTGACCGGCTCGTCGGAACATTGGCGCTTCACCGAGGGCGGTCGCGAAACCAGCTTCCGCCCGCAAGGCCGCTGGCGCTGCAACTCCGGCGCGGCGGTCCTCGACGCCGCCCTGCAGGGCCTCGGCCTGTGCCAGTTGCCGGACTTCTACGTCTCCGAGCCGCTGCGCACCGGCGCCCTGACGCCCCTCCTCAGCGCGCATCGCCCGCCCGACGAAGGCGTCTGGGCCGTCTATCCCCACCGCCGCCACGCCCCGCCCAAGGTCCGCTTGATGATCGACCATCTTCGGGAAAGTCTGGCGGCATCGACCACTGCCCCCGAGGCCCAGCCATGAACCTCGTCATCCTCACCGGCGCCGGCATCTCGGCGGAGAGCGGCGTGCCGACCTTCCGCGCCAGCGACGGCCTGTGGGAAGGTCACCGCATTGAGGAGGTCGCCACGCCCGAGGGCTTCGCGGCCAATCCCGCGCTGGTGCAGGACTTCTACAACAAGCGCCGCCGGCAACTGGCCGAGGTCCAGCCCAACCTCGCCCACCATGCGCTCGCCGAACTGGCCGCCCGCTGGGAGGGCGACTTCCTGCTGGTCACCCAGAACGTCGACGACCTGCACGACCGCGCCCACGCCTTGATCCCGCCCGCGCCGGGGTTCCAGCTGATCCACATGCACGGCGAACTGCTGAAGGCGCACTGCACCGCCACGGGCCGGGTCATCGACTGCCCCGACGACCTGGACCCGCGCCACGACAGCCCCTTCAGCCCCGACGGCTGGCTGCGGCCGCACATCGTCTGGTTTGGCGAGATGCCGCTGGCCATGCACCTGATCGACGCGGCGATCTCGCAGGCCGACCTGTTCGTCTCCATCGGCACATCCGGCGCGGTCTATCCCGCCGCCGGCTTCGTGCAGGACGCCCGCCGCGCCGGCGCCCGCACGCTGGAGATCAATCTGGAGCCGACGCAAGGCGCGAGCCTGTTCGACGACGGCCTCTACGGCCCGGCCACCGAAACCGTTCCCGCCTTCGTCGACAGCCTGCTTCAGTCCGCCAGCAAGGGCTGACCATCGCGCCAGACGGCCTCGATGGTGCGGCTGGCGGCGATGTCCGAGGTCGCGTCCCCCGTCAGGACCACGAAATCGGCGCGGCAACCGACCCGCAGACAGCCCCGGTCCTCCAGCCCCATCATCTCCGCCGAGGCCGAGGTGGCGACCGTCAGGGCCTGGACCGGCGTCATCCCGGCGGCGACCATATGGCCCAGTTCCAGATGCTCGGCGAAACCCGGCACCCGCAGGGGCGTCGCGCCGGAGTCCGTGCCGAAGGCGATCTTCACCCCCGCCTGATGCAGCGTCCGCAGGTTGGCGATGTTGGTCGCGACCGCCCGACGCGGTCCCGCCGCCCGGCCCAGCGCCTGCTCGCGCCAGGCTTCATCCCGGAAACGGGCCTCCAGCGCCGGGTTCAGCGCGCCGCGGAAGAAGGGATCCTCAAGCCATTCGGGATGGGCGGCGTAGATATACTCCGCCTCATTGATGTTGACGGTCGGCACGTACCAGACGTCGTGCGTCTTCAGCAGGTCGATGAATTCCTGATCCACCGGCACGTCGCGCACCCCGTGGCCGATGATGTCGACGCCCGCGCGGATCACCCCCTTGGCGTCCTCCAGATCATGGATGTGGGCCGCGGCCGTCAGTCCGCGCGCATGGGCCTGCTGGATGGCGGCGGCGTAGATTTCCGGCGCCATCTTCGGGACGCTGTCGTTCAGGTCGTCGACCCACACCTTGATCACATCGACGCCCGCGTCGGCCATCGCATCGACGGCGGCGCGCGCCTCGTCCGGCGTGCCCGCGCGGCGCAGGGTGTCCGGCGGCCCCATGCCTTCGGGCGGCGCGCCGTTCATCGCCCCGACGCCCCCGCCCGCGCCGTACAGGTCCGCGCCCGGACTGATCGAACCCCGCGCCCGCTCATCCCGTCCGGCGCGCAGCTCGTGGAACAGGTCGCCGTTCATGCCCAGGGCGTTCACCGCCACCACGCCGAAGCGCTGGAACTGGGCCAGATCCCTGGCCACCGTCTCGCGGGTATAATTATGGCCCCCGGCGTCCACGCCATTGACCATGCCGACATGGGAGTGGGCGGCGATCAGGCCGGGGATCAGGGTGCGGCCGTCCAGACGGATCCTCTGGGCGCTGACCGGCGCTTCCAGTTCGGACTGCGTGCCGATCTGCTCGACCCGCCCGTGGCGCAGGATCAGCCGGGCGTCGGTGATCACCCGCTCGCCGTCGAACACCCGCGCCGCGTCCACCACGGTCAGTTCCGGCCCCGCCATCGCAAGGCCGGGAGACAGGGCCAGCCACAGGGCTGCGGCGGCGACGGTCGAACGCATCATGGGAGGACTCCGGTACAGGCGCTTGGCCGGACCCTAACCCCGCCCGGTCGCCCGCCGTTGCGCAAACGGGCGGCTTGCGACCACCCGACGCAGCGCCGTCAGACCAGCCAGCCCATGTGATCGGCCAGGATCGAAGCGCCGATGACGATCAGGGCCACGCCGCCGACGAACTCGGCGATCTTGCCGAAGCGGGCGCCGACGGCCTTGCCGATCAGCATGCCGACGGTGGTCAGGACGAAGGTGGTGAAGCCGATCGACAGGGCGATGATCCAGATATTGGCCCCGATGAAGGCCAGCCCCACGCCCACGGCGGCGGCGTCGATGCTGGTGCCCACGGCGGTGGCGATCAGGGCCAGCAGGCCGTTGCGGGCGGCGCGGGCGCCGTGGTCATCCTCATCGACCGGCTGGAAGGCCTCCCACAGCATCTTGGCGCCGACCGCGCCCAGCAGACCGAAGGCGATCCAGTGATCGATCTGCTCGACGAACCCCGCCGCGATCAGGCCCAGCCCCCAGCCGATCAGGGGGGTGATGGCCTCGATCACGCCAAAGACCAGACCGTTGCGCACGGCGGTGGCGACCGGCGGCCGATTGGCCGCGCCGCGCCCGACGGCGGCGGCGAAGGCGTCGGTGGACATGCTGAGCGACAGCACCGCGATGGAGAGAGGGGTCATCAATGGAATCCGCCGGACGCACGAGACAGCGCGCTCACGTCCCCGCCGGTTGGGAAACGCAAGGCACGCTGGTCTCGCCAGGCGGACACTCGGTCCACTGATCGCGCCACGGGCCAGAAGACCACGAGTATGTTGACGCGAACCCGGCCTTTATGGGCGCCGGCGGCTACTCCCCAACGGGGCGGCTGTTACCGACTTCGCCCCGCTGGATCAACCGCGCGGAGCAAAAAGGATCACGCCTGCGCCGATCAGACACACGGCGCCGCCGAGCAGGTCCCAACGATCCGGCGGGCTCTTCTCGACCAGCGCCATCCACGCCAGCGAGGCGCAGATATAGACCCCGCCATAGGCCGCGAACGCACGCCCCGCCGCATCGGTCGGCACGAGGGTCAGCAGCCAGGCGAAGGCGATCAGACAGGCCACGCCGGGGACCAGCCACAGCGGCGACCGGTCCAGCTTCAGCCAGGCCCAGAAGGCGAAACAGCCCGCGATCTCCGCCAGCGCCGCCAACGGATAGACCAGGGCCAGCTTCATGCGTCGCCGTCCGTCTTCGCCGCCATCTTCGCCAGCAGACGCCCACGCCCCTTGGACAGCGCGTGGATCACCCCCCGGAAGGTGGCGACCTCCTGCTCGCTGAAGGCCGCGCGGCCCAGCATGACGCGCAGGTTCTGGCTCATCGAACGCTTCTTCTCGGGCGGATAGAAGAAGCCACCCGCCTCCAGTTCGTTCTCCAGATGCTCGTACATCCCGACCAGCAGGTCGTTCGACGCCGGCGGGGCCTGATCGCGGAAGCGCGGCGGCGGGGCGTCGAGGATCAGGGTGCGCCACTCATAGGCGTTGATCGACACCGCCTGCGCCAGGTTCAGCGAATGGTGGCGGGGGTCGATGGGGATGGTGGTGATACCCGCGCACAGGGCGATGTCGGTGGTCTCCAGCCCGGCCCGCTCGCCGCCGAACAGCAGGCCGGTCTTCAGGCCCGAGGCGGTGTCGTCGTACAGGACGCGGGCGCTCTCGCGCGGGGTGCGGACCGGCTGGCGCGTCTCGCGCGGGCGGGCCGTGGTGGCGAAGACGGTGTTCAGGTCCGCGATGGCCTCGGCGACGGTGTCGAACACCTTCACCCCCTCCAGCACCCAGTCGGCGCCCGAGGCGGTCGCCCAGGCCCGGTCCTGCGGCCAGCCGTCGCGCGGACTGACGAGGCGCAGTTCGCTCAGGCCGAAGTTCGCCATCACCCGCGCCACCGCGCCGATGTTGTCGGCCAGCTGGGACTTGTCGAGGATGACGACGGGAGGGGTCAGATCGGACATGGGCCGTCCCTACCCCTCCCTATCCGTCAGCGAAAGACGCGATCAGTCCTCGCCGTGCATCGCCAGCCAGGGATCGACGGTCCCGGCCTCGACCTCGGCCACCTTCACCGCCGGCCAGCCGATGTTGTCATCGGCCGAGTCCCGCCAGGCGAGGATGAAGAAGTCGCGCAGTTCCGAGGCCCCTGCCGACAGGCGGGCGACGGTGAACTCGGCGCCGCGCGGATTGCCCTCGGCGAACCCGCCCGCCTTCTCCAGACGGTAGAAGGGCGTCACCTGCGACAGGGTCTCGCGCAGATAGGCGGGCACACGGGCGCGCAGGTCGAAGCCGTCCAGCTTCGGCGCGCTCATTCCGGCCTCGACCAGATCCAGACGGGCGACGCGGGCGGTGAAGGCGCCCTCGAACATGCTGTGGGTCTGGCGCGAGGTGGTGAAGCCTTCCGGGTTCGGCGTGTTCCGGTCCCAGCCGTTGTAGTGAATGGTCGTGTGGTGCGGCTGCGAGCCGTCGCCGATGTAGTGGCCCAGCACGCCCATGTCGCGCAGGATCAGGGCCTCGCGACGCTCGCGGTCCACCCGGTACCAGGCGCGCTTGGTCGGATCGGTCTCCCGCGCCTCCTGGGCGTTCAGCACGCGCCAGTAGGCGAAGTCCCGCACCAGGTTCTGATAGGCGTCCCAGATGGCGTAGGGCAGATAGCCGGCGTCATCGACATCCAGACCGGCGGCGATCAGGGCGGCGTCATATTCCGACTTCAGACGCGGCAGGGCGTCGACCGACGGCCCCTGCGCATTGAAGACGAAGCCGTTGTCGTCCAGGTCGACGAAGTGGGCCGTATCCCGCTCGCGGTCGTGCGGCTGGCCGGCGCCCTTCCAGCGGTCGGGCTCGCGCGACAGTTCGCCGACGTCGGCGGCGGCGCCCGGCGTGCGCAGGAAGGCCGGCATCTCTTCCGGCAGGGCGCGCATGGCGGCGATGCCGATCAGGCGGTGGCCGGTATTGCCCCAGGCCTGAACGACGGCGGGAACGGCGACGGCGGCCAGCGCGCAGACGGCGGCGGCGGCGAGGGCGAGACGCTTCATGGGGGCAAGGGTCCGGTGTGTGGTTTCGTCCGCGTTAGAGCGACTGAGCGCGCCCGTAAAGGCTCATGCGATCCCGAACGCCGCCTCCACCCGCGCAACCCACGCCCTGACATTGGCATAGGGCGTCAGATCGAAATCCCCTTCGTGCGCCACCCGCGTGTAGGCGACCAGCGCCAGGTCGGCCAACGACACCGCCTCCCCCGCCAGCCAGTCGCGCCCCGACAGCCCCGCCTCCATACGCGCCAGCGCCGCATGGCCCTTCTCGATCAGACGCGGGTCGATGTCCTCCCGCGGCCGTCCGGCGATCGCGCGCTGGAACCGCACCACGGCGATGCAGGGCTCGTGGCTGTACTGCTCCCAGAACAGCCATTCGAACATCCGCGCCCGATCATAGGCGTCCGTCGGGATCAGGGCTGTCCCCTCGCCCATGTGGACAAGTATGGCGTTCGACTGCGCCAGCGGCCGACCATCCTCCAATACAATCGTCGGCGTCTGCCCGGCGGAGTTCAGGGCCAGAAACTGTGGGGATCGGGTCACACCGGTTGTGACATCAGTTTCGATCCAGCGATAATCACGCCCCAGCCATTCCAGCAACCACTTGACCTTCAAACAGTTGCCCGAACGAATATCGCCATAGACAGTAAGCATCTCGCGCCAGCAAAGAGTTGTTGATCTACGAATACAGCTTACAGACTTGTCTGGATCAGCCAAGCGCGGTTCCGCTTGACCCTCCAGAAGCCTGACTTATCCCCCGCTCATCCGGACGCGGGGTCGCACCCCGGGGCGCAGGTCTGTCTTTTGACACAATTGGAAACGAAAAGCCCCTCGCCGGACGCGTCTGGGGCCGGTGATTCCGCGAGTCTGCTTATGTTCGGCACTGCTGCCGCGTTCGCCCTGATGTGGGCGATGGCCTTCCCCGCGCAAGCGGATACCACCGGCGAACCGGTCACCTACGAAGCCGCCTCGGCTCAGTCGTGGGGCACGGAAGAAACCGGTGCGACGGATGAAGGTTCCAACGACGGCGCTGTGGTCGAACTGACCGCCGAACAACAGGACCTGATGGACGGCGACGCCCGCTGGAGCGCCTCGGCGCGCCTCTATCATGCAGGCGGCGGCGGCGCGACGGGCAACGACAGCCTGGGCTGCCGTCCGATCGCCATGCGCACCGTCGCGGTCGATCCCCGCTACATTCCGCGCCGCAGCGTGCTGTTCATCCGCGAGACGGTCGGCCTGCGCCTCGCCGACGGCACCATCCATGACGGCTACTGGTACGCCTCCGACACCGGCGGTGCGATCAAGGGCCAGAAGGTCGATCTCTACACCGGTCACGGCCGCGGCTCGATGCAGCCGGCCATGCGACTGAACATGCGCACCCTGACAATCGCCGACGCCGGTCGCTTCGACGGCTGCCCGCCGTCGTGGGACGACACCCCCAGCCGCGCCCCGCTGATGGCCGCCGCCACCCGCAACGTCGGCGCCGCGAACTAAGCCTTTCGAGCACCGCTCGCCAAAAACCCCGGCTCTGACGAGCCGGGGTTTTTCTTGTGCTCAAGCAGCGAGCGACCGCGTCGCGAGCGATAGCGCCACAAGAACGCGCTCAAGCAGCGAGCCGCCGCGCGGCGAGCGATAGCGCACAAAGAAGAATGCCCCCGGCTCTGACGAGCCGGGGTTTTTCTTGCGCTCAGACCTTGAAGGCCAGGAAGCCGTCGTCGGCCGCCACCGTCGATCCGTTCACCGCGCTGGCCGCGTCGCTGAACAGGAAGGCCACCACGCTGGCCACCTTCTCCGGCTCGATCAGCCTGTTCGTCACATGCTGGGCCGCCAGGGCCGCGCGCCCCTCTTCCGGCACCTGTTTCATCATCGGCGTGTCGATGAAGCCCGGCGCCACGGCGGCGACCCGGATGCCGTGCTCGGCCAGTTCCAGCGCGCCCGAGCGGGTCATGGCGATCACCGCCGCCTTGGCCGCATTGTAGTTGAAGCTGCCCTTGGCCGCGACCGAGCCATAGATGGAGGCGGTGTTGACGATCACCCCCTTCACCCCCAGCTCGACCATCTTCCGGGCGCCGAAATACATCCCGTAATAGACGCTGAACTGGTCGACCTCGATCACCCGGCGATACGAGGCCGGGTCCATCTCCAGCAGCGACTGCACCTTCGAAATGCCGGCGTTGTTGAACACGCCCGTCAGCGTTCCCAGCTTCTCGACGGCGAAGGCGACCATGGCCTCGACGGCGTCCGGATCGGACACATCGACCTTGTAGGCGAAGGCCTTCACGCCCAGCTTTTCGACCTCGGCCGCGGTGTGGTTCGCGCCGTCGATGTCGAAGTCGGCGATGATCAGGTTCGCGCCCTGCCGCGCCAGCTCCAGCGCCGCCGAATGGCCGATGCCGCTGGCCCCGCCCGTGACGATGATCGCCTGATCCGTGAGTGCCATGGGGTCTGCTCCTTTTCACATGGAGCAACGCATATAGGATGCCGCAACAACCGTACCCGTGACAGCTACGGAAATGTGATCCGAAAAACGGCGCTCTCCGCTAGAATTTCCGCTGGCCGCTGATCGTTTCGAAGAACATCCGCCAGTCGCCCATCAGGCTCCAAAGCGGGTATTTGAACGTGGCGGGCCGGTTCTTCTCGAAGAAGAAATGCCCGACCCAGGCGAAGCCGTAGCCGATCACCGGCATGGCCAGCAGCCACCAGGCGTTCAACGTCACCAGCGCCATCACCGCCGCGCCGATCACCAGCGCCGAGCCCACGATGTGGATCCGTCGGCAGATCTGGTTCGAGTGCTCGTGGATATAGAACGGATAGAACTGGCTGAACGACTGGAAGCGTTCACCGGGCGCGGGCAGATGGGTCATGCGCTGACGTTCCGCCCGGAACGGCGTGCGGTCAAGCGTTCACCATGCCTGTCAGGTCTCCGGTAAGGCTGCCCCCGGCATACTGGCGTCTCACGGGAGCCTGCCATGCAAGTCTTCGCCATCGCCGCCGCCGGCATCGCCGACGCCTCCTCGCGCTTCGCCGCCAGCGCCGAACGCACCGCCCGCGATCCCCTCGCCGACCTGACCGGCGAGACCGTGGAACGCATCGGCGCCGAGGTGGCGCTCAAGGCCAATGTCTCGGTCCTCAAGACCGCCGACCAGATGTACGGCAGCCTGCTCGACATCCTCGCCTGAGACTTTCGCTCCGGCGGACCACGGCGAAACCATCGCACCGACCTGCGTTATGCCGACTGTCGATCCGCGCGCTCGCGCGTTAGGGTCAGGTCTCCATCGCGCCCAGGCCGCGAGGCGCCGCGCGCCTGGCGTCAGCGCCCCAACAGGAAAGTCGCTGTCCCATGCCCTTCATCGACATCACCGTCATTCCGGTGCCGACCGCCAGAAAGGACGCCTACCTCAAGCACTCCGCCGACACCTCGCCCCTCTTCCGCGAGGCGGGCGCCCTGTCGGTGACCGAGACCTGGGGCGAGGACGTGCCGGACGGCAAGCTGACCGACTTCAAGCGCGCCGTCGCCCTCGAGGAGGGCGAGACCGTCGCCGTCGGCTGGATCACCTGGCCGGACAAGGCCACCCGCGACGCCGGCTGGGAAAAGCTGATGCAGGACGAGCGCATGATGGCCGGCGAGATGCCCTTCGACGGCAAGCGCATGATCTACGGCGGCTTCGAGCAGATCGCCGAGCACTGAGGCGAGGCGCGACGTGGGGCGGTCAGCGAACTGATCGCCCCGCCGGGTGTTGAGTCGGCCTCAAGGAGGCTCAACCATGGCTGCTCGCCCGACCTGGCAAGGACACCTGAAGCTGTCGCTCGTCAGCTGTCCCGTGGCCCTCTACACCGCCACCACCAGCGCCAATGACGTGCGCTTCCACCTGATCAATCCCGAGACGAACAACCGCATCCGCATGGTCCCCACCGACCCGGACGCCGGGCCGGTCGAGCGGTCCGATCTGGTGAAGGGCTATGAGGTGTCGAAGGACGAATACGTCCTGTTCGACGACGCCGACTTCGACAAGGTGAAGCTGGAGAGCACGAAGGTCATCTCCATCGACAAATTCGTCGACGAGGCCGACATCGACCGCCTCTACTGGGCCGATCCCTTCTTCGTCATGCCCGAGAAGGGCGCCGGGATCGAAGCCTTCGTCGTCATCCGCGACGCGATGAAGAAGCAGGGCAAGGTGGCGCTGGGCTCGCTCGTCCTGCGCGGCAAGGAGCGGCAGCTGGCCCTCGAGGTCCGCGACAAGGGCCTGCTGGCCTGGACCCTGCGCGCCCACGACGAGGTGCGCGACGCCGGCGACTATTTCGACGACATCCCCAGGGTAAAGGCCGACGCCGACATGGTGGAGATCGCCACCCGCATCATCGGCCAGAAGGAGGCGGACTTCGATCCGACCACCTTCAAGGACCGCTACGACGACGCCCTCAAGGCGCTGATCAAGTCGAAGACCAAGGGCGGCAAGCGTCTGGTCGAGGCGCCGGAGCC
>JAVHYH010000119.1 GCA_031119155.1 Brevundimonas sp. | reverse complement strand
GCTGCGCACGCCGCTGACCAGCATCATCGGCTTCACCGGTCTGGCGCTGGGACAGGAGCTGCCGGACACGGCGCGCAACTTCATCGGTAGGGTCGACAATGCGGGCCGGGCGCTGCTGTGCACGGTCAACGATATCCTCGACTTCTCCAAGCTGGAGGCCGGGCAGGTGGCGATCCGGCCGCAGCCGATGGACATGGAGGCGCTGGCCAGCGCGACGCTGGAGCTGTTCACGCCGCAGGCCGGGGCCAAGGATCTGGGCCTGACGCTGGATGCGGACGCGGGCCTGCCGACGCTGGTCGCCGACCCGGACCGTCTGCGCCAGATCATGCTGAACCTCGTGGGCAATGCGGTGAAATTCACCGGTCAGGGCGGGGTGCGGCTGGAGGTGCGCTGGACCCCGGAAGCGGAGCGGCTGCGGGTGGCGGTGCACGACACCGGCGCGGGCATCGCGCAGGACAAGCTGGACCGGCTGTTCCGCCGCTTCTCGCAGGTCGACGGGGCGCAGAACAAGACGACCGGCGGCACGGGGCTGGGGCTGGCCATCTGCAAGGGACTGGTCGAAGCCATGGGCGGCGCCATCGGCGCGGACAGCGTCGAAGGGCAGGGCAGCGTCTTCTGGTTCGAGATCCCCGCGCCCCGCGCCGAGCAGGAGGAGGCGCCGGCCGCGACCCCGCTGGCGGCGGCCGAGGTCGGCGGCCTGCGGGTGCTGGTCGCGGACGATCATCCGGCCAACCGCGAACTGGCCCGCGCCTTCCTGAGCGGCATGGGCGCCGAGGTCGAGGATGCGGTGGACGGGCTGGCGGCCGTGCGGCAGGCCAGCGAGACGGCCTATGACGTCATCCTGATGGATATGCGCATGCCCGGCATGGGGGGGCGCGAGGCGCTGAAGGCGATCCGCGCCGGCGCCGGTCCCAACCGCGCGACGCCGATCCTGGCCTATACGGCCGATGCGGGCGAAGGGCTGGAGGCGGATCTGGTCCGCGACGGCTTCTGCGGCGCGGTGTCCAAGCCGGTGGCGGCCGAGGCCCTGATCGAGGCGGTGTCCGAGGCCCTGCGCTCCAGCGATCTGGCGGCCTGATGCAGAACCTGCTCGACTTCGGTCAGCCGCAGACCATCGAACGGCTGTTCGTCGGCCTGATGCTGCCCACGGCCCAGGCCGAGCAGGCCGCCGAGGTGCGCCGTCGGTCCAAGGATCTGTACGGTCTGGGCGGCGGCGAGGTGCGCACCGACCGGCTGCACATCACCCTGATCCACGTCGGCGACTATGCGGGCAGCATCCGCGCCGATGTGGCGGCCGAGGTCTCGGCGGTGATCGAGGCGATGGAGCAACCGTCCTTCGTCGTGTCGTTCGACCGCGTCGGCAGTTTCGGCGGCGCGCCGGGCAAGCATCCGCATGTGCTGCTGGGCGAAGAGGGGCTGGCGGCGCTGAAGGCGTACCGCCGCGCCCTGTGGGACGCCATCCACCGGCGGCTGAAGAAGACCCTGTCGAACCCGCAGTTCAATCCGCACGTCACCCTGATGTACGGCGATGCGCGCCTGCCGGATCGGGCCGTGGCGCCGATCTCCTGGCGGGCGACCGAGGTCGAGCTGATCCACAGCGAGGTCGGACGCTCGGTCTATCACACCCTTGGAAAGTGGCCGCTGGGCTAGCCCTTCGCGGCGGCCTCGAGGGCGGCGACGTTGAGCCGCTTCATCTCCATCATCGCGTTGAAGACCCTCAGCTTCACGTCCGGTGCGCCGTCGGACAGCAGTTCCGTCAGGATGCGCGGCACGATCTGCCAGGACAGGCCGTAGCGGTCCTTCACCCAGCCGCACTGCTCGGCCTCCGGAACCGCCGACAGGGCTTCGGTCAGGCGATCGACCTCGGCTTGGTCGTCGCAGTCGATCTGCAGCGAGATCGCCTCGTTGAACTGGAACTCCGGCCCGCCGTTCAGCGCCGTGTAGCGGCTGCCGGCGAGGGTGAACTCGACCAGGATGACATCGCCCGCCTTGCCGTTCGGATAGTCGCCCGGAGAGGTCTGCACCTCGTCGATGCGCGAGTCCGGCAGCAGGGAGACATAGAAGCGGGCGGCCTCCTCCGCCTGTTTCTCGAACCACAGGCAGGGGATGATCTTCGGGCGCGAGGCGATCATAGGAGCTCCGGGGTTGCAGCCGTGCAGGGCGTACGGCAGACCCGCCTCAAACGCATGAGGCCCTGACCATGATCCCGACCCTGTACGGCATTCCCAACTGCGACACCGTCAAGAAGGCGCGTGTCTGGCTGGACCAGAACGGGCAGGCCTACGGCTTCCACGACTACAAGAAGGCCGGGATTGATCGGGAGACGCTGGCGGGCTGGGTGGCGACGCGCGGCTGGGAGATCGTGCTCAATCGCGCGGGGACGACGTTCAAGGCCCTGCCGCCCGAGGACAAGGCGGACCTGACGGCGGACAAGGCCATCGGCCTGATGCTGGCCAATCCGTCGATGATCAAACGCCCGGTTCTGGACGTCGACGGCCGCACGACCGTGGGCTTCAAACCCGAGATCTATGCGGCCGTCTTCGGTTGAGGATCAGATTTTCCCGGAGCGAAATCTGAGCTGGGCTGGACACTGTCCAACCCAACCGATTTCGCTTCAGACCAGGGTGAACTGGGCTGCCTGACCCGACTGGGCGTCGGGCGCCAGCCACACGTCGAACAGGCCCGGTTCGACCGTCGGACGCAGGTCGCGGCCGAGGAACAGCAGGTCGGCGTGCTTGAGCGGCATCGAGACCTCTACGCTGGCGCCGGCCGGCACCTCGACCCGCCTGAACGCCTTCATCAGGCGCACCGGCTGGGTGACCGAGGCGGCGCGGTCGCGGATGTAGAGCTGCACCACTTCCGAGGCGTCGCGTTCGCCGCCGTTGGTCACGGTGACCGAGACGGTCAGCTCGTCCGCCGCGGTCATCGTCTGCGACGACACCGTGGTCGCGGCATAGCTGATCGGGGCATAGGTCAGGCCGTGGCCGAACGGATAGAGGGCCGCGTGCGGCACCTCGCGGAATTTCGAGGTGAACTCGCGGTCGTTCGGCTGGGACGGACGACCCGTCGACTTGTGCGCGTAATAATAGGGCGACTGGCCCGAGCGGAACGGGAAGCTGACCGGCAGGCGGCCGGTCGGGGCGTGGTCGCCGAACAGGACGTCGGCGATGGCGTTGCCGCTTTCCGAGCCCAGGAACCAGGTGACCAGGATCGACTGGGCGCCCTGAACCACCTCGGCCAGCTCCATGCCGCGCCCGTTGCGCAGCAGGACGACGACCGGCTTGCCGGTGGCGGCGACCGCCTCGGCCAGCGCCAGTTGCGGGGCGGGGATGCCGATGTCGACGCGCGACTTCGATTCCGCCGACAGCTCGCTGGATTCGCCGATGGCCAGCAGGACCACATCCGCCTCGGCGGCGGCCAGAACAGCGGCCTCGATGCCGCCGTTGATGGGGGCCTCGACGTCCGATCCCTTGACCACGGTCAGGTGGGCGTCGTCGCCCAGGGCGTTGCGCAGGCCTTCTTCCAGCGAGACCGCCAGCGCCATGTCCTTGAACACCGACCACGGGCCGAAGATGTCGGCCTTGTCAGCCCCGAACGGGCCGATCAGGGCGATGCGCTGGCCGGTCTTGGGCAGAGGCAGCAGGTCGCCGTCGTTCTTCAGCAGGACCATCGACTTGCGACCGGCCTCGCGGGCCAGATCCAGATGGTCGCGGCTGCCGGTGACGCGCTGCTCGATACGCACGTCCGAACCGCGATAGGGGTTGTCGAACAGGCCCAGGGCGGCCTTGGTCATCAGCACCCGGCGCACGGCCTGATCGACGCGTTCGATCGGCACGTCGCCCGACTGGACCAGTTCGGGGATGTGCTTGATGTAGAGGCCGCTCTTCATCGACATGTCGACGCCGGCCATCAGGGCCAGACGCGCGGCGTCACGCCCGTCGGCGGCGTAGCCGTGGGCGATCAGCTCCTGTTCGGAGGTGTAGTCGGAAACCACGAAGCCGTTGAACTGCCATTCGCCGTGCAGGATGTCGGTCAGCAGCCACTGGTTGCCGCTGGTCGGCACGCCGTTCAGGTCGTTGAAGGCGCTCATCACCGACAGGGCGCCGGCGTCGAAGGCGGCCTTGAACGGCGGCAGATAGACCGAGCGCAGCATCAGCTCGCTCATGTCGGTGGAGTTGTAGTCCATGCCCGCCTCGGCCGCGCCATAGGCGGCGAAATGCTTGGGCGTGGCGACCAGCGACGACCAGTGGGTCAGGTCGTCGCCCTGGAAGCCCTTGGTGCGCGCGATGGCGAACAGGTTGTTGAGCAGCACGTCCTCGCCGGCGCCCTCGACCACGCGGCCCCAGCGCTGGTCGCGCGCGACGTCGACCATCGGCGCATAGGTCTGGTGCACGCCCGCGGCGCCGCCCTCGACCGCCGCGGCGCGGGCGGTGCGCTCGGCCAGATCCAGATCCCAGCTGGCGGCCTCGCCCAGCGGAACCGGGAAGGTGGTCTTCAGGCCGTGCACGATGTCGGCGGCGAACAGCAGCGGAATGCCCAGCCGGCTTTCCTTGATCGCCATGTCCTGGACATAGCGGGTCGAGCCGGCGCCGACGCCGTTGAACAGGGCGCCGATGCGGCCCGCGCGGATGTCGGCGGCGGTCTGGGCCTGATCCGAATCGAAGGTGTCGCCGGGGTTGATCCCCTCCGGACGCCACCGGAACGGGTCGTTCATCAGATTCAGCTGACCGGCCTTCTCCTCGATCGTCATGCGGGCGATCAGGGCGTCGACACGCGACAGGTTTTCCCGGGTCTGCGCGGCGGCGATCCGGGGAGCCATCATCATTCCAGCCATAAGGGCGCCTCCTGCAAGCAGTCGTCTACGGGAAGGGGCTGAACTGCGTAATTGCTGCATGTAACCGGTTCCACTGAAGTCGGGGCACGACTAGCGGTCACGGCTCAAGAAGCCTAGCCCGAAACGATCAAAACCGGTTGCGGCAATCAGCCCTCGACGGTCGCGTCCGGCCGGTCGTGCCCGTCGGCGCGCTCGGTGACCCACTGTCCGTTGGTGTCTTCCCACTCGATCCAGGCATCCTTGTCCGAGACCTTCTGCTCGCGCGAGGCGGCGACGGCGGCGGCGCGGGCGGCATCGTGGTTGGGGAAGGTTTCCGAGAAGGTGTCGCCCAGCTTGTAGGCCCAGCCTCCGTCATGCTCGACGATTCGGTAGGTGATCTGGACCATGGGAACTCCGTGGGACGGGGAGAGATGTCGGGATGCCGCCGTGGGCGACCGGTCGTCGAGCCTTACGCCCACGAAGCGCGTTCGGCTAGCTTGACCTTGAGGCGGAGGAGACGGAACGCTGGGCTCCGGATCCGGAAAGTTCACGGCGCTGCATCCATCGGGGCGGGCGGCGGCGACTACAGGGCAAAAGACGCGGGGGCAGGCCCCGCAGACGGGGCAAGACGATGGAAGCGCTTTTCTTTCAGTTCTGGTGGCTGCTGTTCCCGATCGGGGTCGGGCTGATGGGAGCCTACAACAGCTTTCTGAACTACCGCCGGCAGCGCGACGCGCTGAACCTGCTCAAGACCTATGCGGACAAGGGGCAGGAGCCGCCGGAGGCGCTGTTGAAGGTGCTGCAGCGGCCGCTGGATGAGGACGGCTGGGACGGCAAGTCGACCGGCGGACGGCAACCGACCAACTACTGGTCGCTGTTCGGTCTGTTCACGGCCCTGAGCGCAGGCTTCCTGGGCTCGCGTTTCGTCATCGGGGATCTCGACCCCGGCGCGGTGACGGCCTTCAGCATCGTGGGCTTTGTCATGGGCGCGGTGGCCGTCTGGGCCCTGATCAGCGCCCTGACCACCCGCCGGGACCGGTGAGGCGCCGGCTCGGGGGGAGGCCGGATCATGCCGGGGGAGCTGACAGACGCCGAACTGGTGCGCCGCGCACGCGCCGGTTCGGACGCCGCCTTCTCGCGGCTGGTGGAACGGCATCAGGCAGCGGTGCGGGGCTTTGTCCGGCGCTTTCTGGGCAGCGGCTGGGCCGAGGCGGACGATGTGGCCCAGGACGCCTTCGTCGCGGCCTGGAGCGCGCTGCGGACATTGAAGGACCCTTCGGGGGTTCGCTCCTGGTTCTGCGGCATCGCCTGGCGCAAGGCGCAGGACCGGATCAGGGGATCGCGACGCGGCGCGGCCAGGGACGCCGGCTGGCTGGAGACGATCGAGGTTCCGGCGGGCATCGCGCCGGAAGAGAAGCTGGCCCTGCAGGCAGCCATGGCCGAACTGCCGACGGATGTCCGGGCCTGCGTGGCCCTGTGTCTGGCCGACGGCTGGTCGCACGGAGAGGCGGCGGAGGCGCTGGGCTTGCCTCTGGGCACGGTGAAGTCCCATGTTGCCCGTGGACGGGCGCGGCTGCTGAAAGCGCTCGGAGGATCCGATGACGCCTGAACAGAAACTCGCCGCCCTGTTCGCCGCCGAGGCCCCGCCCCGGCGCGACTATGCGTTCGAGGTGCGGGTCGCCGAGCGGGTCGCGCGCCGAAGGGCCTGGCTGGCCGTCGCCGCCATGCTGCCCTGGCTGGTGGTCAGCGGCATCGTCCTGTGGGCGCTCAATCCGCTGCTGCAGACGCTGGCGCGGAATCTGGCCCTGCTGATCACGCCGGTCGCCTTCGTCGCGGTGCTGGGGGCTGCTGCTGCGGGAGGCGGGCTGTGGCTGATCGGGACGCTTCAGCGCAGGGTCAAGGTCGCGGCGACGCCGAAATGATCTGACGGGTATTCGCCGTTGGTCGGCGTGTCGCCGATCAGGGTCGTCGGTCCCGCCGTGAACCGCGCCCGCTCGGCGAAGATATGGTCGATGACCCGGTCCGGGTGCCCCTTGGCCGGATTGAGCGTGGTCGGGACCGCGCCGCGGGGCAGGGCGCTGATGAACCGATCGCCGGTCAGGACGTTCAGCCCCGCATCCTCCTGAACCGCATTGAAATCGCCCATGACGACGAGGGGCGTTCCGTCCGACGGCAGCCAGGCCAGCAGGTCGGCGATCTGGCGCGCGCGCACCGCCTGGGCGTCCTCCTGCCAGGCCAGATGAGTGTCGACCACATCCACCGCCTGACCCGCGACCTCGACCCGCACCCGCAGCGCTGTCCGGTAGTCGTCCAGCGGTTCGAGTTTCTTCGAATCGCTCGCCAGCACCGGCAGGCGGGTCAGGATGGCGTTGCCGTACCGCCGGGGGGCGCCTTCTGGATCGGTCGAGACGAAATGCATCCGGTAGCCGCCCAGGGCGTCGGCCAGGGTCCGCGCCTGATTGGGTAGGCCGACCGCAGCGTCCTCCAGCACCTCCTGCAGGGCGATGACATCGGCGTCGGCGGCGCGGATCGCCGCGACCAGCAGCGGCTCGCGCGCGGCCCAGTCGCCCATGTTGTGCCAGATGTTGAAGGTCAGCAGCCGCAATGTCCGGGACGGCGCGTCGGGCATGCTCGCGCAGGCTGCGAGAGGGACGACGGTCAGGCCGGCGAGCAGGGTGCGGCGGTCCAGCATGATGGTGTTTCCTCTGTTCCTGTCGGCACCGTGACAAGTGCGCGCCACCTTACGAAAGTTTCACGCGCAGGTTCGCATCCATAGCGCGGGATCGCCGCCTCTTGTCGTCAGAAGGCCGGAACGTCACGCTCCGGTTCACGCAAGACAAGAGAGGTCATCGACATGGAAGCTGAACTGCTCATCCCGCTGTCCCCCTTCATCATGATCATCGCCGTCGTCGGGTTCCAGACCTGGCAGAAGGTCAAGGCGCAGAAGGAGATGCAGCACACCCTGCGCGCCGCGATCGAAAAGGGGCAGCCCCTGCCCACGGACGTCATCGAATCGATGAGCGCCTCGATCCATCGCCCGCCGTCCGCGACTCGCGACATGCGTCTGGGTGTGATCCTGCTGGCCGTCTCGGCCGGGATCGCCCTGTGCGGCGGCGCCCTGTCCTTCTTCGCGGAGGAAACCCTGTACGCCTTCCTCGCCTTCGCCGCGATCCCGGCCACGGTCGGCGTGGCCTTCCTGGGCCTGAGCGTCTTCAACAAGAACAAGGACTGAGGCCGGGACGGGGGAAACCATCATGGCCCAGGCCCTGGTAGATCGGCACGATGTCGAGCTCGCCGCCTCCGCGGCGGCGGGCGGACGTCGGGAGTTCGGCGAACTGGTGCGTCGCCACGGTTCAGCCGTGCGCGCCCTGCTGCGCCGGATGGGCGCCCAGCCGGCGCTGGCCGACGACATCGCCCAGGACGCCTTCATCCAGGCGTTCGAACGCTGCGCCGAGTTCCGGGGAGACGGAACCTTCGCGGCCTGGGTGAAGCGGATCGCGGCGCGGCTCTATATCAAGCGGGTGGCCAAGGAAGCCCGCTATGTGGCTGAAGTTGAAACCGAAGAGGTCGTGGCGGCGCCCGATCCGGGCGGGCTGATGGACCTCGATGAAGCCCTCAAGGGGCTGAGCGAGACGGAGCGGCTTTGCGTGTCCCTGTGTCACGGCGCGGGGATGGCCCATCCGGAGATCGCCACGGCCCTGAATTTGCCACTCGGCACGGTGAAATCTCATGTCAAACGTGGTCTCGATAAACTCCGCGCGCGGCTCCAGCCCGCTGAAACCCTGGGGAGAACGCAGCATGTCCGCTGATGAGTTCGATCCGGCGATCGAGCGCCTTTTCGCCCGAACGCCGCCCATGCCCGACGCGCCGCTGTTCACGGCGGATGTCGAAAGCCGCCTGCAGAGGGGATCGCGCATTCGTTGGGCCGTCCTCGGCCTGGCGGGAGTGGTCGGCGGTGCGGTGGCGGTGCGTGAGATCGTCACTATCCGCCTCACCGAAGATCCCGGTGCGCCGGCCGCCGTAGTCGGGCAGGGATTCGAGGCGGCGTCCATCAACGCCCAGACGGCCCTGCAGGGCGGACTGGACAGGCTGGGCGTCGGCGCGATGGACCTGTCGTCCATGGGCGGAATGCAGATGGTCACCGTGGCCGGCGGCGCCCTGATCGCGGTCGCGGCGATGGCCCTGTTCCGCCTGTCCCAGGAAGTGTGACGTGACGGTGAGGCTCCGGACGCCTATCTAGGCCTGGTCCAGAACCGGAGCCTCCCCATGTCCAGCCAGAAGCAGGAAACTGTTCGTCGTCTCGCCGCCCCCGACATCCGGGCGCGCAAGGGCGGAGAGCCGCTGGTCTGCCTGACCGCCTACGACGCCCCGACTGCCGAGATCCTCGACGCCCACTGCGACCTGCTGCTGGTCGGCGACAGCGTCGGCATGGCGGTGCACGGCCTGCCCAACACCGTCGGCGTCACCCTGGAGATGATGATCCTGCACGGGCAGGCGGTCATGCGCGGCTCGAAGCGGGCCATGGTCGTGATCGACATGCCCTTCGGCACCTATGAAGGCGCCAAGGAAGTCGCCTACGAGAACTGCGCCCGGGTGATGAAGGAAACCGGCGCCCAGGGGGTCAAGCTGGAGAGCGGCCCGACCGTGGCCGAGACCATCGCCTATCTGGTCCAGCGCGGCATTCCGGTCATGGGCCACGTCGGCCTGCGCCCGCAGGCGGTGCTGACCGACGGCGCCTTCAAGGCCAAGGGGCGGACCGAGGAAGAGCGCCTGCGCGTCATCGCCGAGGCCGAGGCCACCGCCGACGCCGGCGCCTTCGCCGTCGTCATCGAGGGCGTGGCCGAGGGGCTGGCGCGCGAGATCACCGAGGCCATCGACAAGCCGACGGTGGGCATCGGCGCCTCCGCCGCCTGCGACGGCCAGATTCTGGTGGTCCATGACATGCTGGGAATGTTCGACTGGACGCCCAAATTCGTTCGCCGCTACGCGGATCTGCGCGGAGAGATCGATCGCGCCATCGCAAGCTATGCCACGGACGTCCGAAGCCGCCGTTTTCCTGCCGAAGTCGAGACCTACTTCTCGAAAAAGCCCGTCACGCCGTAAAGCCTGCGTTGCGGGGGCGGGGCTGACCTACTAGGGTCCGGCCGGATTGAAATTAAACGGCTCTGATCGCCGTGCGCTGGGGGCGATTGTTCCGTGTCTGATGTCTTCGAACAGGTCGAGGAGGAGCTTCGCTCCGAACGCTACAAGCGTCTCGCCCGCACCTGGCTGCCCGTCGTGGGCGGTGTTCTGCTGGTCGCCCTGATCGCCGCCCTGTCGTGGTGGGG
>JAVHYH010000118.1 GCA_031119155.1 Brevundimonas sp. | reverse complement strand
TTGGTCTGGGGCATGACGCCCTCTTCGGCGTCCACCAGGATGACGCAGCCGTCCACCATGCCCAGGATGCGCTCGACCTCACCGCCGAAGTCGGCGTGGCCGGGGGTGTCGATGATGTTGATGCGGGTCTCGCCGGCCTTGCCGTTCCACAGCACCGAGGTGGCCTTGGCCAGAATGGTGATGCCGCGCTCTTTTTCCTGGTCGTTCGAGTCCATCGCGCGCTCGGTCGTCGCTTCGTTGGCTCGGAACACGCCCGATTGAGCGAGCAGTTGGTCAACCAGGGTCGTCTTGCCGTGGTCAACGTGGGCGATGATGGCGACGTTGCGCAGATTCATATGTGTATCGCGAATGGGCGGCCGGAAACGGTTCGGGCCGCTGGGTCAGGGCGTAAATGCAGGGAAGGCGCGCGCCTCATACAGGCCCGAACGCCGAAACGCCAGTGCACGCGAAGCACGCACTGGCGTCAGGTGTTTCCTTATCGTCGCCGAAAGCGGCGATCAGAGGGCGATCAGACCTTGGCCGACTGGCGCTTGATCCAGCTGTACAGGCCGAACGCGATCAGGCCGAAGACCAGAACCCCGGTCAGCATGCCGCCGCCTTCCGGCCAGCCTTCGCCGATGCCGAACACCGCGAACGGCGCCTCGTTCTCGGTGCCGCCGATGACGCCGGCGTTCAGCACGCCGAACAGGCTTTCGCCGACGATCAGGCCGGAGGCCATCAGGATGCCCATCCGCTTGCCGACCTCCTCGAACGACTTGCCCTTCAGCGCCTTCTCGTAGAGCCAGCCGGCGGTGGCGCCGATGACCAGCATCGTGGTGATGGCGGCGGGCAGGTAGAAGCCGATGCCGACGGCCAGCGGCGGCAGCTTGACCTTGCCCTTGGTGGTCGCGTTCAGCACCGCGTCCAGGATGATGACGCCCACGCCGATCAGGGCGCCGACGCCGATCAGGTCCCAACGCAGGTCGCCGCTGATCACGCCCTTGGCCAGCGCCGAGATCAGGGTCGCCTGCGGGGCCGCCAGCGGTTCCGAGGCGATGCCGACCGGCCCGCCCTCGAAGCCGAAGGCGCGGTTCATCGCGTTCAGCACGAAGGGGATGACGATGGCGCCGGCGATGACGCCGACGATCAGGGCCGTCTGCTGACGCCAGGGCGTCGCGGCGACCAGCTGGCCGGTCTTCAGGTCCTGCAGGTTGTCATTGGCGATGACCGCCACGGCGAAGACGATGGCGGTGACGATCAGGGCATAGCTGATGAAGGCCGGATCGGCCGGCACGCCCGCGATGGCGATGACGGCCAGCATCATCAGCGAGGCGACGACGATGGCCAGGATGCCGACGCCCGACACCGGGCTGTTCGACGAGCCGATCAGACCGGCCATGTAGCCGCAGATGGCGGCCACGGCGAAACCGATGATGACCACATAGACCACGCCGCCCGCGATCAGCATCGGGGCGGTGGCGGCCAGCGCCGGCTGGGTGTTGGCGACATAGGCCAGCAGGCCCGCGATGCCGATGACGCAGGCGACCGAGACGCCGCCGACCCAGTTGATCGGAATGTCCTGTTCGGTGCGGTCCAGCGCCTCCCCGCCCTTGCGCTTGGCCTGGCTGGCCAGCGCCGAGGTCAGGCCGCCGACCAGCGGACCGGCCAGCTTGATCAGGGTCCAGATGGCGGCCACGCCGATGACGCCGGCGCCCATGAAGCGGACCTCGTTGCGCCAGACGGTGTTGGCCAGTTCAGCGGCGGGAGAGCCCGGCGCCACGCTGGCGGCCAGCGATTCCAGACCCATGCTCGCGGTCCAGGTCACATAGTCCGGAGAGGTCATGATCGGCACGATGATGAACCAGGCGACCAGCAGGCCGAACAACTGGGCCAGACCCACGGTCAGGCCGATCAGGTGTCCGGCGCCCAGCAGGGCGAACTGCATCCCGGCGCCCAGGCCGGTCGCGCCGCCGCCCAGCGCGGCGGGCAGCTTGAAGAAGCGGGCGGCTTCACCGGCGAACACGCGCGCCGCCTGCAGGAAGGCGAAGCCCGCCGAGGCGACCGCCGACCAGACCACGACCCACAGGCCGATCCGGTTCTCGCGCACCGCGCTCTCGGTCTGTTCCGCCCCGCGCGAGCCGACCTTCAGCACCTCGGCCGCGGCCACGCCTTCGGGGTAGGGCAGGCCGCCGTTGACGACCAGCGCCCGACGCAGGGGGATCGAGAAGGTCACCCCCAGAATGCCGCCCAGCAGGCAGATGGTGATCGATTCCCAGATCGGGAACTCGCGCCAGGCGCCGACCATGATCAGGCCGGGCAGCACGAAGATGATGGCGCTCATCGCCCCGCCGACCGAGGCGACGGTCTGCACCGTCATATTCTCCCAGATGGTCGAGGTGCGGAACGTCCGCATCACGGCCATGGCGATCACCGCCGCCGGAATGGCCGAGGCGAAGGTCAGCCCGACCCTCAGTCCCAGATAGACGTTGGCGGCGGTGAAGATCACCGCCAGCACACAGCCCAGCAGCAGGGCTCTCAGCGTCAGTTCAATGCGTTTTCCGCCCGTCGTTGCAGGCGTGCTTGTGGCGTCCGTCATGCGGCCCTCTCCCGATGTTGCGGCGACCTAAGCCCGAAATGTCGCAGGCGTCGAGAGGGGGAGGGATTAGGGACTAGGGATTGGGGATTAGGTTTGCTGCGCCTGTCCTGTGCGCCGGCTCATGGATGCGCTACCTCCCTAATCCCCAATCCCTGGTCCCTAATCCCCAATCCCTGGTCCCTAATCCCTCCTATGCCCGAACTTCCCGAGGTCGAAACCGTCCGCCGCGGCCTGCAGCCGGTGCTGGAGGGCGCGCGCCTCAGCCGGACGCGTCAGAACCGCCCCGACCTGCGTTTCCCCTTCCCCGACCGCTTTCCCGAACGGCTGGACGGCGCGGTGGTCGAGCGGATCGACCGGCGGGCCAAATATCTGCTGATGCGGCTGTCCACCGGCGAGACCTGGGTTACCCATCTCGGCATGACCGGCCGCTTCACCCTCGACGGCCGCCAGCTGGGCGAGTTCGAGGAGCCTGCCCCCATCGCCGGCAAGCATGAGCATATGAGCTTCTGCGCCACCCTGAACGGCGCAACCCACCGCGTTGGCTTCGCCGACGCCCGCCGCTTCGGCTTCATGGGCCTGATCCCCACCGACCAGACCGAGACCCATCCGTGGTTCGCCGGCATGGGCCCCGAGCCGCTCGGCAACGCCTTCTCCGGCGCCCACCTCGCCGAGGTGTTCGCGGGCCGCAAGCAGAACATCAAGGTCAGCCTGCTCGACCAGCGCCTCGTCGCCGGTCTGGGCAACATCTACGTCTGCGAGGCCCTCTACCGCGCCCGCATCTCACCGCTGATCGCCGCCGGAAAGGTGTCGAAGCCGCGTCTGGAAGTCCTCGGCACGAAGATCCGCGACGTCCTCAACGACGCCATCGAGGCGGGCGGCTCGACGCTCCGCGACTTCGCCAACGCCGAGGGCGGGCAGGGCTATTTCCAGCACCGCTTCGACGTCTACGGCCGCGAGGGCGAACCCTGCCGCGCCGACGATTGCACCGGCGTCGTCAGACGCATCGTCCAGTCCGGCCGCTCGACCTTCTACTGCCCGTCCTGCCAGAAGCGGTGATCCGCCTCAGGCCAGGGGGCTGGTCCGGCCCCGTATTTTCCGGCACGACTGGCGGGCGAAGGGGAGTGAACATGCGTCAGTGGTGGATTTCCGGCCTCGCGGCCCTGGCTCTGGCCGTGGCGGCGCCGACGGTGGCGCGGGCCGATCCTCCGATCTGGCGGGTCACCGACGCCGACACCGAGATGGTCCTGTTCGGCTCGATCCACGCCCTGCCGGAGGGCGTCGACTGGCACAATGACGCGCTCGACAAGGCCCTGGCCGAGGCGGATCTGGTCGCCTTCGAGATTCTGACGCCCGACTCCGACGAGGAGGAGATGGCGACCTACCTGCCGATGCTTCGCTACATGGTGGGCGAGGAAACGCTCGATGTCGCGGTCACCCCGGCGACCTACGCCCGCGCCCGTGTCCGGGCGGAAGAGCAGGGTATCGAGCCGATGATGCTGGACATCCTGCGCCCCTGGGCCGCGGCCATGATCCTCGACATCGGCGCTGACACCGCCAAGGGGCGCTCCAACGATCTCGGCGTCGATGGCGTGATCGAGGGCGGCCTGCGACCCGACCAGCGCACCGTGGCGTTGGACACCCCCGCCCTTCTCAACGCCACCATGCAGGTGATGGCGGAGACGGGCGATGCCGAGGGCGAGCAGCTCCTTGTCGAGGTGCTCGACGCGCTCGACGAGGAGAAGGCCCTCGACATGGAGATCGAGAACGCCTGGGTGCAGGGCGATCTCCAGCCGCTCCTCGCTGAAATGGAGTCCATGAAGGCCGAGGCTCCGCGCCTCTATGAGGTCATCCTTGTCGACCGGAACCACGGCTGGATGCCCGCGCTCAAGCAGATGATGGAGACCGAGCGTCGGGTCGTCGTCGTCGTGGGCGCCGCCCACATGGTCGGCGAGGACGGCCTGCCGACCCTGTTGCGTCAGGCCGGCTACAAGGTCGAGGGGCCCTAGGCGCCTTTGCCCCACCGCATCATCCTGTTCCGCGGCATGAACACCGGCGGCGTCCGCGCCCCGGTCGGCGAGCAGCGGGCGATGGCGCACGCCATGGGGCTGGAGAACCCCCGCACCCTCCAGGCCAGCGGCAATCTGGTCGTCGAAAGCGCCCTCGCCACCGACCGGCTCGAGGCCGACATCGAGGCCGCGATGGACAGGACCTTCGGCCTGAAGATCGTCGCCATGGCTCGCACGCCCGACCAGTGGGCGAAACTGATCGCCGCCAACCCCTTCCCCGGCGAAGCCGCCGCCCATCCGGCAAAGGTCGTCGCCATGGTCATGAAGGCCGGGATCAGGGAGGGCGCGCTGGAAGCGGTCCGGGGCCTCTGCCGCGACGGCGAGCGGGTCGAGGCGATCGATGACGTCCTGTATTTCTGGTTCCCCAACGGCCAGGGCGGATCCGAGATCTTCAGGAAGGCCACGCCGAAAATGCTCGGCATGGGCACGGGCCGGAACTGGAACACGGTGCTGAAGCTGGCGGAGATGGCCGAGGTGAAGAGCTGATGCGCAAGACCCATCTCTGGATCAGCCTGATCGTCGGCGTCCTCGTCTGGGGCGCCTATTTCGTCCACTTCATACAGTCGCTGCGGGGCGAGGCGACCGGCGGCCTCGTCTGGTGGTTCCTCGGCGCCCTGGCCGTCACCGTCCTCGCCGAGACGGTGGCCACCGGCCTGATCGGCTGGCTGTTCCGTCGCCGTAACCGCACCCTCGCCGAAGGCCCGACCCTGCAGGCGGCGCTCAAGGCCGGCCATGTCGCCCTCATGCTGCTGATCCTCATGGTGCTGGCCGCCGCCGCCGTCCTCGCTCTCGCCTCGCAGTTCGGCTGGAGCCTCGACCTTTCCGGCCCGCGCGGTCAGGTCATCGCCGCCAACGCCCTGCTGGCCATGGTGGAGATCGCCGAACTGCTGCGCGCCGCCCTGACCCTGGCGCTGCTGCCCCGTCGGTGAGTCACACCCTCAGGCCGGAGCCCGGCCAGTGGTTAGCGGACAGTGGTCAGTGATTGGCCGAACCCGTCGACCGTTGCGCCGTCATCCACTAACCACTAGCCACGAACCACTTTCCGCCCCGCTGCCAGCCGCTGGAGCACCATCCCATGTCCGACACCTACGCCAACCTCCTGATCGAGCGTCACGACGACGGCTATGCGGTGGTCACCCTGAACCGGCCCGAGGCGCTGAACGCCCTCAACTCGGCCCTGTTCGCCGACCTCGCCGCCTTCCTTGACGCCGTCGAGCATGACGACACGGTGCGGTGCCTGATCCTGACCGGCTCGGGCGACAAGGCCTTCGCCGCCGGCGCCGACATCAAGGAGATGGCCGACCAGTCCTACGCCCAGATGTACACGGGCAACTATTTCGCCCTCGGCCACGACCGCATCACCCGCTTCCGCAAGCCGATCATCGCCGCGGTCAACGGCTTCGCCCTCGGCGGCGGCTGCGAGCTGGCCATGCTGTGCGACTTCATCGTGGCGTCGGAGAAGGCCAAATTCGGCCAGCCCGAGATCAACCTCGGCGTCGCCCCCGGCATCGGCGGCAGCCAGCGTCTGACCCGTCTGGTCGGCAAGTCCAAGGCGATGGACATGGTCCTGACCGCCCGCATGATGGACGCCGCCGAGGCCGAGCGCGCCGGTCTCGCCAGCCGCGTCGTCGCCCACGACGACCTGCTGGCCGAAACCCGCAAGATCGCCGCGAAGATCGCCTCGCAAAGCCCGCTGGCCGTCATGGCCAACAAGGAAATGGTCAACGCCGCCCTCGAAACCACCCTGACCCAGGGCGTCCAGTTCGAGCGCCGCCTGTTCCACTCCCTGTTCGCCTTCGACGACCAGAAGGAAGGCATGGCCGCCTTCGTCGAAAAGCGGAAACCCAACTTCACCGGCAAGTAGGGCCGCAGTTCCTCCCCCGCCGGGGGAGGGGGACCGCGCGAAGCGGGGTGGAGGGGCGCCTGCAACGCGTTCCGCCTCACTGGACAGGAGATCGCCCATGTTCCGTCGCCTCGCCGCCGTCGTCGGCGCGGTCTTCAGCGCCGGGTGTGCGCCGCCCGCGCCGGCCGAACAGGTCGGCGTCGCGCCGCGCCCCGAGGTTCTGTCCGGCGCCTTCACCGAGGGCTTCGTCGGCCAGGCGGAGAATGACCGCTATCCGGTCCGTGTCATCCGGATCGGCGCGGTGGCGATCCCCAGCGGGCGGGTGATCGTCGCCGACCCCTTCCTGCTGTCGATGCGCGACCAGCCTCTGACGGTCGCTGTTCCGCCCGGTCGCTATCCGGTCGATCTGGCCGTGGCCGATACCGGGTCCGGCGGGCATCGGGTGGCCCTCGCCCGGTTGCAGATTTCGGACGAACCGGTGGCGCGCTGGACGATGGCTGTGGTCGCCGGGCAGGACGTCGCCACGCTGAAAGCGGACGAGACCTTCGGCTACGGCGTCGACGCCGGCACGGGCGCCTTCATCGACGCCGGCTTGCCGGCCTGGCTGGAGCAGCGCTATCCGCCCGATCAGGTCGACTTTTACGAGGCTGTGTCCGAGGGCTGGCAGACGCGGGGCGAGGCGCTGGGACCAGAGCTGGGCATCCCCTACGGCTTCGTCCTGATCGAGGAATATGAAGGGCGTGGCGCCGCCATGTTCTCCTCGGGCTGCGGTGATGGCTTCTACACCACCTGGGTCGGCCATGATGCCTCCGGACGGCCTGCCGCCCTGGTCACCGATTTCGGGGTCATCGAGGCCGTCACGCTTCCGCCGCCCGGCCGATAATCGGGCTTTTTTCTGGCAAGGCGCGGAACCCTCCGGTCACAGCGACGCTTGGGCCCCATGCTTACGACCAAGATGAACCCCCGTGTCTTCTGGGGGGCGAGCCTGATCATCGGGCTGCTTCTCGTCGTCGCCCTGCTCGCGCCGGGCGCCTCGGACCGGGTCTTCCAGGCCGCCCAGGGCTGGGTGATCGACACCTTCGGCTGGTTCTACATCGCCGCCGTCGCCGGCTTCCTGGGCCTGGTCCTGATCCTCGCGCTCGGCCCCACCGGGGCGCTGAAGCTCGGCCCCGACGACGCCGAGCCCGACTTTCCCTATGTCTCCTGGCTGGCCATGCTGTTCGCCGCCGGCATGGGCATCGGCCTGATGTATTTCGGCGTCGCCGAGCCGATCCAGCATTTCATCAGCCCCCCTGCGCAGGAGGGCGGCACCTTCGCCGCCGCGCGCGAGGCGATGGGCATCACCTTCTTCCATTATGGCGTCCACGCCTGGGCCATCTATGCGGTGGTCGGGCTCAGCCTGGCCTTCTTCGCCCACCGCAAGGGCCTGCCCCTGACCCTGCGCTCGGGCCTGTCGCCCCTGCTGGGCAAACGGATCAACGGCCCCATCGGCGACGCCGTCGACATCTTCGCCATCTGGGGCACCGCCTTCGGCATCGCCACCTCCCTGGGCTTCGGCGTGTCCCAGATGAACAGCGGCCTGACCTATCTGTTTGGCATCCCCAACAACGCCTGGGTCCAGGTCGCCCTGATCGCCGTCGTCATGGCCGCCGCCACCGCCTCGATGATGAGCGGCGTGGGCCGGGGCGTCCGTCGCCTGTCCGAACTGAACCTGATCCTCGCCATCCTGCTGATGGTCTTCGTGCTGGCCGTCGGTCCCACCAACTTCCTGTTCAAGGCGCTGGTCCAGAATTTCGGCTTCTACCTCGACCATTTCTTCGAGCGCACCTTCACCCTCTATGCCTATGAGCCGCGGGCGTGGATGGCCGACTGGACCCTCTTCTACTGGGCCTGGTGGATCGCCTGGTCGCCCTTCGTCGGCATGTTCATCGCCCGCATCTCGCGCGGCCGCACGGTGCGTGAGTTCATCCTCAACGTCCTGCTGGTCCCGGCGGGCTTCACCTTCCTCTGGATGACGGTCTTCGGGAACACGGCGATCAGCCTCGACATGGGCGCGGCGGCGGGCGCGATCTCGCAGGCCGTCTCAGCCGATCTGTCGACCGCCCTGTTCCATTTCTTCGAGTTCCTGCCCGGCACGGCCCTGACCTCGGGTCTGGCCATCCTGCTGGTGGCCGTCTTCTTCGTCACCTCGGCCGACTCGGGCGCGCTGGTCATCGACACCATCGCCTCCGGAGGGGCAGAGGAGACGCCGCGCTGGCAGCGCCTCTACTGGTGCCTGATGCTGGGCCTCGTCGCCGGCCTGCTGCTGCTGGCCGGCGGCCTCGGCGCCCTGCAGGCCGCCACCCTGGTCGCGGCCCTTCCGTTCACCGTCATCATGATCCTGATCTCGATCGGTCTGGTCCGTCAGATGAACGCCGACCTCGCCGGCCAGACCATCGACACCGAGGCGCCGCCCCTGTCCGAACAGCTCAAGCGGATCTTCTCGCCCGCCACCCGCAAGGAGATCGACCGCCAGATCACCCGCGCCGGCGTGCCCGCGCTGGAGAGCGTGCGTGACGGCCTCCTGGCCGAGGGGCTGGCCGCCGATGTCGTCCGCGACGACGACGGCGTCTCCCTGACCGTCGATGTCGCCGAGGGCCGCGCCTTCCACTACCGGCTGGCCGCCGTCCGCCGCGCCCGCCCGGCCCTGACCGCCCTCGACGCCCCCGAGGCCCGCCGCCCCATGGAATGGCGCCTCTCCGCCCGCTCCGACGATGCGGGCCGACCCCGTGACGTCACCGGCTTCACCCGCGACCAGCTGATCGAGGACGTGCTGGAGCATCTGCAGCGGTGGAGGCGGGGGTAGGGGTGTCCCTTCTCCCTTTGGGGGTGCGCGCGAAGCCCGCAGGCCGCGCCGGGGTGGAGGGGTTTTGCACCCCACGCATATTTGCCTCGACCGATCTTTGCCTACGGTGCCGTCGCGTCGTATCGATGGGGTTGGGGACTCCAGAGCTTGCCTGATTCTACTATGTTTATCGCCGGAGCCTTGTTCAGCATCGACTACTTGGTCGAGGCGATGCGAGACACGCCTGAGTACAAGGCGGTCGATGTTGATCGGATGCGGGCCGAGTTGGATCGTGTAGCCGCCGCCTTTCCGCAGAATACCAAGACCAACGAAAGCCAGACCGAAGACGACTTCATCTGGCCCGTGCTGGCGGCGCTGGGCTGGTCTGAGTCCTTGCGCCAGCAGAACCTCACCGTCAGCGGTCGCGACGACGTCCCGGACGGCCTGCTGTTCGCCGATGTCGCTGCCAAGGCTGCCGCCAACGCTTTGCCGGAGCAGTGGCGGCGCTACGAGCACGGCCTCGCAGTGGTGGAGAGCAAGCGATGGGGTCGTCCTCTCGACCGGGCGTCGGGCCGCAACGAGACCACCGCGCCATCGACGCAGATGTTGCGCTATCTGCGGCGCATCGATGATCTGACCAACGGTAAGCTACGCTGGGGAATCCTGACCAACGGGTTGCGCTGGCGGCTTTACTGGGCAGGCTCCCGATCGATCTCTGAGGAGTTCCTGGAAATTGACCTCGGCCGCGTGCTGGGGCTCGTCCTCGACGAGCCGCTCGTCGAGCCGGCGGCGCCGCTCCAGGCCCATCGGGCGCTCGTGACCATCAGCGCAGCCGG